>DASVOW010000385.1:0-16563 GCA_036383155.1 Ktedonobacterales bacterium | reverse complement strand
CGCTTCGCGCAGCATGCGCTCCAGACGCGGCTCGAACTGCTCTTTCACCAGCCGGGTGTATTCGTCGCCGTGGGCTACGCCGCCCCAGCGGCCACGGTAGAGCGCATTGAGGTCTAGATAAGCTGCAACGTCTTCTACGGCGACACGGTCGAGCATGCGCGCGCCGTAGAAGGGTGCGGTCAGCACCGGGGCAGGCACGAGTCGTGGGCGCTCTACCACAGAGATGGAGACGGATTTCGCAGCGGCGCGCTTTGCCTCGGCCTCGCGCGCGGCGAGCGCCTCTCGTGTGATGCGCTCTAGCAGTGGCTCGCGCTTCTCTGGCGTCATGAGGTGATCCATGATCTCCAGGCCCTCGAAGGCATCGCGGGCATAGAAGACACCGGAGCCATAGGGCTGCTCGTGGCCCTCGTCGCCAACGAAGAGGATGCGCCGCCCATAGGCGCGATTGATCGCCGCGCCGCCGATAATGACGGGGATCCCCAGATGGCGGTGATGCAGTTCTTTGACGCAGAGGGGCATCTGCTTGGATGTGCTCACCAGCAAAGCGGAGAGGCCGATGGCGTCGGCATTCACCTCCAGCGCTTTGGCGATGATGGTGTTGAGCGGCACCTGCTTGCCCAGATCGTAGACCGTGTAGCCATTGTTCGAGAGGATGGTGTTGACAAGATTCTTGCCGATGTCATGCACATCGCCAAAGACCGTTGCCAGCACCACGCGGCCCTTGGTGTAGCCCTCGGTGTGCTCCAGATAGCGCTCCAAATGGGCGACGGACTTCTTCATCACCTCGGCAGACTGGAGCACGAACGGCAGGATCAATTCGCCCGCGCCGAACTTGTCACCGACATCTTTCATCGCGGGAAGTAGGACATTGTTGAGCACATCGACGGCGTGGCCCGAAAGCTCTGAGGTGGTGGTCCAGCCATCCCATGGCTCGCCGGGACCGGGAACGCCTGCCGGACGCGCGGTCGGAGTCGCCCCCTCCGCGGTGAGTCCAGCGGCACGGTAGGCGACGGCGGCGTCGATCAGTGCCTCGACGCCCTCCTTCTTGCGGTGGAGGATCTGGTAATGGATGCGCTGATCGACGGTCATACCCTCAGTCGGGTCGGCCTGCTCCTCCTTCTTCGCCGCCGCGCCGTGTTCCTCGAAGTAGGCTATGAAGCGCGGCAGGGCGTCTTCGGAACGGTTGAAGATGAGGTCGTCGCAGAGCTGGCGCTGTTCCTCCGGGATTTCGGCATACGGGGTGATGTGGGCAGCGTTGACGATGGCAGCGTCCAGGCCGGCCTGCACGGCGTGATAGAGGAAGACGCTATTGAGCGCGGCGCGGGCGTGGGGCGCGACGCCGAAGGAGAGGTTGCTGACGCCAAGAATGGTCAATACGCCGGGCAACTCCGCTTTGATGCGGCGGATGCCCTCCAATGTCTGGATTGCGCTGTCGCGTAGGTCTTCCTGGCCGGTGGTGACGGGGAAGGTCAGTGTATCGAAGAGTAGCGCGTCGGGGCGCAGGCCGTACTCGCGCGTGGCGATATCGTGGATGCGGCAAGCGATGGCGAGCTTCTTCTCCGCCGTTTTTGCCATGCCGTCTTCGTCGATGGTCAGCGCGACTACGGCAGCGCCATGCTCACGGGCCAGCGGCAAGACGCTCTCGACGCGCCCGCGCCCGTTTTCCAGGTTGATCGAGTTGATGATGGCGCGGCCGGGGTAGGTCTCAAGCGCAGCCTGGATGACGTTGGCTTCGGTGGAGTCGAAGACCAGGGGAGCCTCGATGCCCATCTCCAGCTTCTTGACGGTCTGGCGCATCTGCTCGGCCTCGTCGGCACGCTCTGTGAGCGCCACCTGTACGTCGAGCACATGGGCGCCTCTCTCCACCTGCTCGCGGGCTAACACCAGCAGTGAATCGTAGTCGTCGGAGAGCAATGCCTGCTTTGCCTTGCGACTGCCGGTTGAGTTGATGCGCTCCCCCACGAGCAGCGGGGCAGGGTCCTGGGCCAGAGACGCCGCGCGGACGGCGGAGGCAACGAGCAGATTGCTGCGGCGTGTGGTGGGGTCGTCGAATTGTGCGACGCGCCGGGGCGGATGGTTCAGGCGGGCGGGATCGAGCGCAGCAAGGCGCTCGGTCAACTGGCGGATGTGCTGGGGGGTGGTGCCGCAGCAGCCGCCGACGATGTTGACGCCAAACTCGCCGACGAACTCGGCCAGTGCCTCGGCCATCGGCTCCGGCTGCATGGGGTAGACGGCCTTGCCACCGACATTAAGCGGCAGACCGGCGTTAGGGATGGTGGAGATGGGCAGGGGGATGTTTTCGGTGAGGTAGCGAACGGACTCGCGCATATGCTCAGGCCCAGTGGAGCAATTCAGGCCGATCACATCTACGCCGAGGTGCAGCAGGATGGTGGAGGCAGCACCGATGTCCGTGCCGAGCAGCATGCGCCCGCTGGTGTCGAGTGTCACCTGCGCCTGGATGGGCAGGGTGCGCCCGACATCGGCGTAGGCGCGACGGATGCCTGTGATGGCGGCGCGCACCTCGAGAATGTCCTGGCTGGTCTCGATGAGCAGCAGGTCTACGCCGCCCTCGATGAGGCCACGCGCCTGCTCGCGATATTGCTCGGCAAGCTGCTGATAAGTGATGTTACTGAGTGAGGGGTCGTCGGATGATGGCAGCATGCCCGTCGGACCCATCGATCCGGCGACGAATCGCGGGCGCTCAGGCGTGCTGAACTCGTCAGCGGCCTCGCGGGCCAGATGCGCGGCGGCACGGTTGATCTCGTGGGTGCGTGCGCCAAGGGCATAGTCGTCGAGCTTGAGGCGCGTTCCGGTGAAGGTGTCGGTCTCCACCACATCGGCACCTGCCGCCAGATACGCACGGTGGATGTCGCGGATGACGTCGGGCCGCGTGATGGCGAGTATCTCGGGGCAGCCATCCTGCGCCGCGCCGCCGTAATCCTCCGCCGTCAGCCCCAGATCCATAATCTGGGTGCCCATGGCGCCGTCGTAGACCAGCACGCGCCGCTGTATCTGGTCGAGGTATCTGCTGCTCGCCGTCATCTATCCCTCCTTATCGCATCACCATTGGTCATTATATCAGCCGTCTGATGGAGGGTATGGTATGCGACGATGCTCTACCCGACCCGCTTGCCTGTGCCGTTCTCTCTCAGCATGCTGCTGTCTTTATATGAGTGGAGAAACGCACGTCAAGTTTCAGACATCTTCGCCCGTTGAGATGTGAATCTTTGATACGGTAGTATGGTAGATACACGAAACGGTCTATCCACTCCTCTGCCTCGCTTGCACCCCAGAACATGGAGAGTTGGTAAGCCATCTGGCCAATACTAAGACCGCGATTGATCTCAAATATGCCTCGATGATGCCGACCGGCGGAAGAATGATCTGTCACATTTCCTGGCATCGACGCGCGATTATCCGTAATGAGTACCCGCAGTGTCGCCTCGCAGTAGAGGAGTATCTCAGGGTCAGACGTACCCGCGGTGGCGCATCGCCTGGTCCAATCCTGAGGATATCACTCTCGTTGTTGTGCTGCTTAACTGAGTCTAGGAGCGCGTGAGGGAGATGTTCGTCAAGAAGAAACCGAATCGCATAGTCACACCTGCTTTCAGCAACATGTCACGTTCGAAACCGCGTGTAGCGGATCAGGCACGGTCCGACTCCACGTCTCGAAACTCTGCCTCTAACGGGGAAAATTCCATAGCGGCTGAGCGTGTCAAGAAATTCACTGCATTCCTTACCTGCCAGTTCCGCCGCTTGGCCGGAGGAAAGCCGTCTCAACTCATACAGCTTGATCGCGGCGAGCAGTGGCGGCTCCCGTGCAAATTCGGTTTCACTCACCTGTTCCGCTGCGAGTATTATCGCCGGGAACATTCACGAGTATCTGGTGCATACTCATCCTAGCCTCTTGACCCTGAGGCCGTTTCCGCGAAGGCTGGTATGAGCTCACGGCAGAAGTCGGGAATGTCTTCGACGACGCGGCCCCAGACGACGTTGTCCTGGCGGAAGGCGGGCTCGTCGGCCCAAATGGCTCCAGCGTTCTCCATGTCGTCTTTGATGCCGCGCGAGCCAGTGACACGCATCCCACGCACGATACCAGCTGAGGCGGCGACCCAGCCGGCGTGGCAGATGACGCCGATGGGCTTGCCGGCGGCGTGAATCTCACGCACCAGACGCAGCACGTCGGGGTCGCGGCGCAGCTTGTCGGGCGCCCAGCCGCCGGGGATGACCAGCCCTGCCAGATCTTCGGACTTCACTTCCCTGGCGACGATATCGGGCGTCGCGGTGAGGCAGTGTTTGGCGGTGACGGTATCGTGTGAGAGGCCGATGACCACCACGCGTGCGCCTTCCTCGCGCAAGCGCATCACCGGCACCCAAAACTCCAGATCTTCGAAACCTTCGGCCACGAATACGCCAACCGTCTTGCCTTGTAGTCGCATGGTAGTTCTCCGTGTGAAATGGACGGTGCGTCGTGATGACATGGGAGCGACCGTCATCTGTGTAGCACTTTCGCATCTACGAGAAAGTATAGCACCGCGAGGTCGCGTGGAACCGACGGGAGGCGTCGTGCGGTGCATCGCCTCTCGTCGCTCGATGCTATACTGCCAAAGGCGCTGCACAATGGAGCGCACACACGCCAGACAGTATCAACAACACACAAGAGATGACGAAGGGGTGCTCTCGTGAAGCTGGTCACATATGTTCGCTCGGAGACGGGGAAGACGGGGGAGGGCGCGCGCGAAGCGGGACGCGCGGGCGTGTTGGTTGGCGATGACGTTGTGCTCGATGTGGCCGCGCTCGGCCTGTGGGCAGCGCATCACGGCACGGCGCTGCCAGAGGTGTATGGGACGCAGGGACTGCCGGTGACGATGCTGGAATTGCTGAATCTCGGGCCTGACGCGCTGGCGGGAGTGCGCGCGGCCCTCGAAACGGCGCAGAACGCGCGGCGCGAAGATTTGCAGGCGGAGGATGGTCTGGCACATGAGCTGAGCGCCGTCTCACTGCGCACACCGGTTCCCAATCCCCCGACGATCCGCGATTTCTACGCATTCGAGCAGCATGTGAAGGCGGCGCGAGCGCGTCGTGGCGTCGGGATGATCCCAGAGTGGTATCAGATCGCCGTCTTCTACTTCTCGAATACTGCCGCGCTCTTTGGCACAGATGAATCGATTCCCTATCCGCGTCTCAGCAAGGAACTTGACTTTGAGATGGAGTTGGCGGCGGTGATCGGGCGCGAGGGCAGCGATATCCCCGCAGAGGAAGCACCAGGGTATATCGCAGGCTATATGGTGATGAACGATTGGAGCGCCCGCGACCTGCAGCGCGAGGAGATGAAGATGAATCTTGGTCCAGCCAAGGGCAAGGACTTCGCGACCTCGCTTGGGCCGTGGCTGGTGACACCTGATGAGTTGGAGGACAGGCGCATCGGCAGCGGCAAAGATGAGCGCTACGATCTGGCAATGACAGGGCAGATCAATGGAGACCAACTGACCAATGCCAACGCCAAAGAACTGTATTTTACGTTTCCACAGATGATCGAGCGGGCGGCGCAGCACGTGCGGTTGCGGCCGGGGGATATCATCGGCTCCGGCACATGCGGCACGGGCTGCATCCTCGAATTGGGGACGGAGCGGCACCGCTGGCTGCAGCCGGGGGATGTGGTGGAAATGAAGATTGAGCGGCTGGGTCTGCTGCGCAACACTATTGTGGGCGAGCGTGCGGACTGATGCGCCGGCGATGTGATGGGAGAGATGCGCCATGCCGATGCCGACACCAACCAAGCCAGGCGAGGAGCCGACCAACGAGTCTGAATTGTATCGCTACCACTTTCGCCGGCTGATCACGTGGTATCTTGAGGCGCTCGATCCCCTGCCGCCGGAGACGTTTTCGTGGCGGCCGCCGGTGGCGGAGGCGATGGAGGCAAATACGCTGGCGGCAATCTGCGTGCATGCAATCGCGTCGGCGGAGTGGTGGGTGTTGAGCTGCGTGGGGTCGGGTCCACTGGAACGCGACCGTGACGCGGAATTCGCCGCCGATCTCTCCTGGGAGGAGCTGCGCCCGCGCTTCCAGGTGTGGCTGGCGCAAGTGGATACGCTGCTTATGGATATGACGGGCGAGCAGTTCGCGGCGATCAGCCGCCACCCTGCCGGAGACCGTATGAATCGCCGCTGCCTGACGCATACTATCGAGCATCTGGGGCTGCATCTGGGGCATATCGAGATCACGATTGACTGGTGGTGGGCGTCGCATTCTACGGGCGGAGCGGCTGCGGAGTGAGTCTATCGGTTCCTGGTGCTTGCCGGGGGGGCGTACGGAGTGTATACTCCTGAGAGTATGCCCTGAAGTATATTCCAGAAGGTCGCACGCAGGCCCATGCCCGAGGAGCGGCGCGTGCGAGCCGGGGGCGAGAGGGAGAGCAATCCACAACATGAAAGTTATCTTGTTACATGAGGTCGAGGGGCTAGGCAAACCGGGCGACGTGAAAGATGTCGCTGACGGCTACGCCCGCAACTATCTGCTGCCGCGCCAACTGGTGACGCCGGCGACGGCGAAGGAATTGGCGAACCTGCAGACGCGCGTCGCCGCCGCCCAGCGCCGCGCGGAGCAGCAGCGCCAGTCGAATGCGGCATTGGCAGCGCAGATCGAAGCGATCACGCTGACGTTTGCTGTACGCGTGGGCCAGGGCGATCGCCTCTATGGCTCGGTCACCAGCCAGAACATCGCTGAGGCTCTGCAAGAGCAGGAGAACCTCGCCATCGACCGCCGCACAATCCAACTGCGCGAGCCACTGCGTCAGCTCGGCGAATTCGAGGTGCCGATTCGGGTCGCGCAGGGTGTCGAGCCAAAGATCAAGGTCAAGATCGTTTCCGCACAGACGTTGGGTGAAGGCGAAGAAGAGCAGCGCGCGAACGTCGCCTCTGTGCCAACGACTGCTGATACGTCGGCGTCAACGGCTGAAGCCGAGGCATAGCTTCCAGCCCTGCAAGTAGACCGGCTAGACCGGCTAGACCGGCTCGTGATGGGAATCCGCCACTCGCGTGAGTGGCGGATTCTTGCTATTATTGGGGTATGATCAGGCAGGCTATTGCGCCTGCAATACGCGTTTGTAGGTGAATGACTCACGAGGGTCGGCGAGGTTCCAGGTGGCGGTTTCGGCGTCTATCAGCGCCGGATAGACGCGACGTATGTCGCGCAGGGCATTGCCCGCTGAGTGACGCACATACTCGCTGGGATCGGCACGCAGGGCGCTCAACCGGTGGATCGCCTCTTCTGGGTGCCGGGCGAAGTAGGGGCGGCTCTTCGCCGTCCACGGGCGCAATCCCTCACTGACAGCTCGCCGCACGTTTGGGTGCGAATCCCGGAGCCAGGAGTCTATGGTTGGCAGCGCGGCCTCGCAGGTGATAGCTGCGCAGTAGGCGTCGAGTGCCTGGGCTAATGCCTCCTGCACCACCCAACTTGTATCGGCGGCCACACGTAAGCGCAGTAAGTCGAGATTTGCGGGTCGTGCCGCGCTCGTGAAGCCCAGGAGATAGACCGCGAACTGGCGCCGCTTCGCACTGGCATGGTGCAACAGCACATCGGCAGCGGTGGCCGCCGCGTCGGGAGTCGTTAGGGTCGCGTGCTCGCGAGCACGCGACCGAATCTTACTATAGCTCAGTCCATCGAGCGATGAAATGAACATTATGACGACCTCCTCATGAGCGTCATTCTGATGTCGCATCCATGCTACGTCTCCCGGTCGGTGGCTACAGGTAGTGACGAAGCCGGCAGCGCTTGCCACATACGGCGCTCCCAGTGTACCAGACTGGTATCCGCTCGTCGTGTTCCTCTATTGTGCTATGCTGCGGGAAGCGACGGCTCAGGCAGCGACACTTCGCTGGCGCGCAATTCGGTCAGGAGCGCGTCGATGGCGCTCCACGAGCGAACCGGACGCGGCACGGAGAGCGCGGCAGCGGCGGGCGTCGGCGGCTGCGGCTCGTTGTCGAGCGCATAGTGGGCGAGCCAGTCTTCGGCGGCCTCAGCCCAGATGTCGGCCTCGCTGCGCCCGCAGGCTTGTGCGGCTGCCGCCATGCGACGCAACACTGCCGCAGGGATGCGCAATGCTGTTGCTTGGTCAGTGATGGGCGCGGAGACGAGCGGCGAGAGAGGATGCACCTTTGTATCCTCGACAGCAGGGGCGGGAACGCGGCGAGATGGCGCCCAACTCCATACTTCAGCGGCGTGCGCTGAGCCAAGCGCAGGGACATGACGTCCAGCCGGGCGGGAGATGTTGGATAGTTTGGCTACGTGATGTTGTGACGAGTGCAGTTGGTAGGGTTCATTGCCGAAGCGAGGCGTGTACGACGACAGGCGGGAGATGTCGTCGGGTAAGAGGAACCAGCTCATGGATATTCTCCTTTGCCTGTGTGGAACAACAAACATTTGTTCTAATATACCATACGCATGACATCATGTCCAGTAGCGCTCGCACATGGGGAGTAGGAGAAAGTGGCGAGGCGCTCGTCGTGGGTTTTGTTCGGGGGCTTGTTCGAAACGAGCAGAGTGTGAGGCGAACATGGCGAAAGAGCAAGCGGAGACCATTGTAGTGGTGGGCAGCAGCAATACCGATCTGGTGGTGCGAGTCCGCGCACTTCCAAGGGCAGGCGAGACGGTACTGGGGGGCGACGTAGAGCGTGTGGCCGGTGGCAAAGGGGCAAATCAGGCGGTGGCGGCAGCACGGCTGGGGGCACGAGTTGTCTTTATCGGTTGTGTTGGGGATGACAGCTTCGGCGAGGAGACACAGAACACGCTGGCGCGGGAGGGGTTGCTACTCGATCATCTGCGTGTGGTGGCGGGAGTGCCATCGGGAGTGGCGCTGATCGCCGTGGCCGAGAGCGGGGAGAACTGTATCGTCGTGGCGCCAGGAGCAAACGCGCATGTGAGTGAGGAGGATGTCGAGCGGGCGGAGCCGGTGCTCCGCACTGCGCGGGTGGCGGTGGCGCAACTCGAAGTGCCGCAGGCGGCGGTGGCGCGTGCCTTTGCGCTGGCGCGTGCGGCGGGTGTCGCCACCCTGCTCAATCCGTCGCCCGCACCAGTGCAGAGACTGCCCCGCGATTTACTGGGGGTGGTGGATGTGCTGGTGTGTAATGAGGTGGAGGCCGAGGCGCTGACGGGACTATCTGCGCGAGACGTGGCGGAAGCGGAGCGGGTGGTGAGCACACTGCTGGAGCGTGGGCCACGTCTGGTGGTATTGACGCGCGGCGGCGACGGATGCCTCGTGCGTGATGGTGGGAGCAGTACGCTTGTGCCCGCGTTTCGGGTGCGGGCGGTGGATACGACGGCGGCGGGCGATGCGTTCATCGGCGCCTTTGCGCACCGTCTGGCGCAGGGGGATGAGCCGGTGGCGGCGGCGCGCTACGCGTCGGCGGCGGCGGCGATCAGCGTGCAGCGAGCGGGCGCACAAACCTCATTGCCAACGGGGGATGAGGTTGCGGCGTTCCTGGCGGAGTGGGAGGTGGCGAGCTAGGCGGGGTGGGCGGGGGAGGGCCCGTGCGGAAATTGATTTGGCTGCCGGAAATTGATAATGTACTGCATGTGCGTTGAGCGCGTCTGTGGTTTTAGTTGTGGCAAGACTTGCTGCTTGCCAAAATCCATTTTTTTATTTATTACGGTTTTACTGATATCTGGCTTCGTTCTTAGTGTATTTGCACCAAGGGGAAGTCATGCCAAAGCTCGTTATTTCAGTCTTGTCCGCTATTGGGTTTGGTCTGAATCTCGTTGGTGTAGTGCTCGGGAAGGACGCGTTTCTTCTCCAGGGATTGGGCTTCTTGATTGGACTGTTAGCATGGATTGGCGCCATGCAAAACGCGTGGTGGTGTAAAGCCTATGGCTGGCTTGTTGTAGTCTTCTTCACCTTTTGGCTCGGCGCCTTTGCCTATGGCCATTCGGTCCAGGTCGACTAGCCCAGAGAGTGGAGGAAAGGCTGAAGTGGTTGCTCTGGGTTGGTCCCCTGGCGCAGGCGTTCCAACTGTTGGTGCGGCTAGAGTATGGACGGTTCCGTTACTCAAGGAGAGCTTGAACTACTGGGCGGGCATGAGCATTACGACCTGGTGGAAGAAGATTGGACATTGATCCGCACGATTCGGCGATTCGGATGGCGTGTCTTCGGCGATGGCAGTTGCCGGAAGGCGTGATAGCTCTTTATCTGTTCAACTTCAGCTCGTTTCGACCACTCCTTCGCGAAGGATAGGCATGGTCGAATTGCAGTTGGTTACTCTATACCCTATGCGCGAGATGAAAGTGCTTGCACGAGGGTACGGAACTGGTTGCCGCGGTCGAATTCGTTGAGGAAGAGGCCAAAGCTGGTGAAGCCGGGTGAGAGTAGCACGACATCGCCTGGGGTGGCTGTGCGGCGAGCTTCCTCCAGAGCGCGGGCGAGATCGTCGTAGGGGCCGGTGATGAGGTCGCCGGGGCGATGCTGGTCGCTGGCGGCTGTGCGGAGGGCGGCGGCGAAATCGCCGGTGGCGTTGCCGGCGAGCAGGATGATGCGTTTGGCGCGGGCGGCGGCTTCGACGGCGAAGTCACGCATGTCGAGGTCTTTGCTGTTGCCACCGGCGATCAGCACGATGGGCTCGTCGAAGCTGCGCAGCGCTGCGATTCCCGCGACGGGGGCTGTACTGGCGCTATCGTTGACGTACGTGACGCCATCAAGTGTGCGGACGGATTCCAGGCGGTGCGGCACGCCGCCAAAGCTGGCGACGGCAGCGTGGATCGTGTCGGGTACGACGCCGATCAGCTCGGCTGCGAGCGTTGCTGCTTGGACGTTGCCCAGGTTGTGGGCTCCGCGCAGGTGGATGACGTCAGCATAGGCGAAAGGGCGCGTCTCGCTAGGCGTGTCACGCATATGGGCGACGCCGCGATCACTGTAGAGCCAGACCTGGCCAGCGGGCGCTTGGGCCGCGTAGCGCGCGGCATAGTCGTTATCGGCGTTGAAGAGGGCGATGTCGTGCGCGGTCTGGTAGCGCCAGATGCTCGATTTGGCCTCGCCATAGTCGTCCATCGAGTCGTAGGCGTTGAGGTGGTCGGGCAGCAAGTTGGTGAAGATAGCGAGCTGCGGGCTGTGGCGGATAGGATGGAGCCCTTCGAGCATCCAATTGCCCAGCTCCAGTACGACCCAGCGATCAGGGGAGATTTGGGGGAGGAGGGAGAGCGTCTCGATGCCGCCGAGGTTGCCGCCAAGGAGAGGGTTGAGGCCAGCAGTCGTGAGGATGTGGTGCAGCAGGGTGGTGGTGGTGCTCTTGCCGCGTGTGCCTGTCACGCCAGCAATCTTGCCCCGGCAGGCACGGAAGAACCAGGCGATCTCCATCTCGACACGCGCGCCAGCCGCCTGTGCAATCACGAGGTAGGGGGAGTCGCGGCGGACGCCAGGGTTGCGCACGACGACATCGGCACGCTCGAAGTCGGCCATGTCGTGATGACCCAGTACGTAGCGGATGGGGAGACCATGCAATTTGGCGATGCTCGGCGCAAGCGTCTGTTCGTCGCGCAGATCGGTAGCGATGACCTCAGCCGCTCCGTGCTCAGCCGCATAGCGTGCCGCAGCAACGCCGCCGCCTAGTAGCCCTAGCCCCATCACGAGCACACGTCGCCCACGCAGTGCGTTCGGATCGTCCGGTGTTGCGTCTACGTCGCGCCATGCGGTGCTGCTGACATTGCTCATGCGCCGCGCTCTCCTCTTCTCCGGTTATCAGACGTTCCCAGGGCGTGCCCTCTATAGTATGCCCGACGAAGGGGGATCCGCAAAGGGGGCAGATACGGAGGGGATGTATGGGCGGTGGTTACGAAGCAATGAGGGAGCAGAGTGCTCTCACAATGTGCTCACAGTCGCAGTGGATATTCGGTGATACTTCACGCGGGACAATATCTATGCTATGCTATACTATCGAAAGTATCAGATATAAGATACAAGAGAACGTATATGTTTTGCTTCCCGATGCTCAATGGCGAGTAGGGGGAAGGAGCGAGCAGCATGGCACAACAGGCAGCATTGACACATGCGACCACGGCAACAGACGAGGAACACGTCGTTTGCCCGGTGGCAAAGACGGCGGAGATCATCAGCGGCAAGTGGACGCTGCTGATCATTCGTGACCTGGGGACGGGGACGAAGCGCTTTAGCGAGTTGGAGCGATCACTCGTCGGTATCAGCCCTAAGACACTCTCGGAGCGCTTGACGGCGCTCGAGCGCGAGGGTGTCGTGCACCGGCAGACATATGCGGAGGTGCCACCCAAGGTGGAGTATTCGCTGACTGAGAAGGGGCAAGCGCTCGTCGAGGTCATCGAGGCAATGCGTACATACGGCCGCGAGTGGCTGTGCTGCGAGTCGAAATAGATTTACCCCGCTTACTGGGCGCTATGGTCAATAGCGCCCAATTTGTATATGTGTCACATTCTCCTGTTTTCGATAGGTCTATGCTTCTGTATGGCGTATGAGCAGCGCGATGGCGTGGCAGGCGATGCCTTCGCTTCGTCCAGTGAAACCGAGGCCGTCGGTTGTCTTTGATTTGACGCTGACACGGTCGGCGCTCACACTCATAACCTCGGCAATGTGCGCGCGGATGGCGGGAATGTGTGGCGAGAGACGCGGGCGCTCGGCCACCACTGTAGCATCCACATTGCCGACCTCCCAACCTTGCGCTCGCACCAACTCAAGCGTATAGGTGAGGAAGGCGACGCTAGGGGCATCCTTCCAACGGAGATCGCTCGATGGAAAGTGCATGCCGATATCGCCAAGGGCGGCGGCACCTAAGAGCGCGTCGACAACAGCATGGATCAGTACGTCGGCGTCGGAGTGGCCAGCCAGACCGCGATCGTTGGGGACAACAATCCCGCCGATGATGAGTGGACGTCCGGCGTCGGGCGGCGCGAAGCCATGCACGTCGTAGCCGATGCCAACGCGGATTGTGTCGCTCTGCGGCATGCGGGAGCCTCTCGTTCCAGGAGGATAGATTGTGGCAGAGCGGGCCGCGAAGGATGACGAAGAACTATACCTTGAATTGTGCCTTCAGCACTGCCATTACGATGGGAACGGCGAATTGTTCGCCAAAACCAGAGTACTCCACAACGCTGCCGACGGCAATAGTGGGTGGCACTGGTGGCCCAGAGAGCGGTGCGAACGGGGCGTAGCTGACGAACCAGGCATGCGGCGCCTGGCCGTTTCCCGATTCGGCAGTACCCGTCTTGCCAGCGACACGAATGGGGAAATCACGGAACCTGCCATGGGTGGTTCCGGTTGGTAGAGATGTTACACCATACATTGCCATCTGCACGATACTGAGGTGGTCGGCTGAGAGCGGAATGGAGACGGGTGGTAGGGCTGTGAATTCCTTCACTGTCTTGCCATCGGGGCCGACGATGGTGTTTATCAGGCGCGGCTGTATCCGTTTGCCACCATTGCCCACCTCGGCGCCTAGCATCGCCACCTGAGCGGGCGTCGCTTTAAAGAATCCTTGTCCGATTCCTAGGTTTGCGGCGTCGGTAGGGGTCCATTGCGCATTTTCATGCTGCTTGAGATACTGTGGGTCAGGTACAATCCCTGGATTTTCGACGCCATCAGGGATACCCACTAGCCCCGTGGGCGCTCCGAAGCCGAAGGCTCTGGCGGTATTCGACAGGATAGTAGGGTCTTTGCTGTTGAGCTGCACGGCGATGCGCCAGAAGACGACATCACACGAGGGTGGCAATGCCTGGGCGGCGGTAATATTGCCGTGGCCACTGGCTACGTCATCGTTGCGGACATGATCCTCACCTGGTACCTGATATTTTCCAGCGCAGGTGAAGATGTCTGACGGGCTGACGCCATTCTCAAGTCCGGCGGAAAGCGTGATGATCTTAAAGGCGGAGCCAATCGGATACGCGCCCGATACAGCGCGATTAAGGTAGGGATGATCGAGACCATTGAAGCGAGCCAGCCCGTTTGGTGTGAACCCAAGTGAGAAGTCGTTGGGATCATATATCGGGAAGCTGGCCATCTCCAGTACCTCGCCGGTGGCCGGGGCGACGGACATCGAGCCGCTGCCATGCGTGGGAAACTGCCGCATCTGATTCATGGCGGCGCGCTGATCGGCCATCGAGATAGTGGTGTGGATGTCGTCACCAGGTGCGGCAGCGCGCTCGCCGATGGAATAGACAGTCTGCCCATCGGTGCCATCGGCGTTCAACTCAACAATCGCCAGCTTGCCGCCTTTGGTTGGGCGGAGATACTGCTCGCCCCAAGCTTCGACGCCAGCCCTGCCGATCATGTCGCCTTGCTGATAGTAGTGCTCGGCATCGTTCTTCAGGTCGTCGGCGGAGACTAGCTGCACATAGCCGGTGACGGCGGCGGCATCCGTGCCGTAAGGATAGACGCGGCCTATGCTTTGCCTGACGCGCACGCCCGCCAGCCCATTGAGAGCGCCGCTGATCTGAGTATAGAGCTGCAACGTGATGGTACGGAGAGCGACGAAGCTGGTGGCGGGAGCGCCCTGATACTTGGCCTTGATCTGGTCAGGAGTAAGATCGAGTTTGGCGCTCAGGGTGGAGAGCAGGGCGCTTTCGTTGGCGATTTGGCCGGGAACAACGCCAATAATGAAGACGGTATCGTCTTTTGCCAGGGCGTTACCGTCACGGTCAAAGACCGTGCCACGGGCGGCGTCTTGCGTGTAGAGGCGCACGACATGATGGTATTGCGGGTCGGAGGCAGGATCGTCGAGCTTGCTGAATATTAGGCCGGGACTCCAATCGACACGCCAGACGTTGTTTTCGTCTACGAGTGGTATCGTGAGATCCTGCGTGATGTCGCCAACGCGGGTGCTGGTCATGACGATACGTGCGGGTAAGGAGGCGGTAGTCGGACTCTTGCCCTGAATGACATTGCCAGGCGTCACGCCGATGGTGACGACATCGGCCTGATCGATAATGGCTTGGGTGCGGTTGACGATGTAGTCATGAGCGTCTTTGTAGTTGCTCCGGAGAATCGCAGGATCACTGAAGCGCTTGCGGCTAGCCGCCGAGGTGAGCGCGTACATTGCCTCGTAGTTGCCAGCGCTGTAGGCGGTGAGGTAGGCGCTGGCAACCTGGCAGGATGTGCCAGTACCACAGTTCGGCTTGCCGCTGGTTTTGTTGCCCGATGACATCCGTACGACGCTAAAGATGCCAGCGCCGATGACGGCAACGACAAGCAGGATGCTGAGTGCAATCATCCAGCGACGAGGCTTGCCGGGTCCAGCCTCTTCTGTCAGCTGAGCATATGTTGACAATGGGCGTGGCTGGTAGGAGGGCGGCAGATCCTGCGTGATCCACTGGTCAGCTGGGATGCTGGGGGATGATGGTATGGGGGCTGCTGCGGGCGGCGATGGAGATATCTCCGGTGAGGGTGTCTTACTAGGTCGTGACCCTTGCCCTTCAAAGGGCACGATGTCCTCTCCCCTTTGATTTTCCCTGGGTGTGTCATCCATTGTGATGCCCCCTCCACGTGCGCCCATTGATCATCCGGCAACAATTGTACACCGGGCGGCAACTAGGCTGTAGTGGAGTAGATCACAAGAGGAAAGTAAAATCCGCGATCCTTCGCGGATAAAGCCCAGTTACATCCTGCCGTATTCTGTCGCACGGAGCATGCCACATACTTACCGGAATAGCCCTTGGGCACGACGGATTTATATATCAAGCGTCCGGGACGGCTCCTGGTATAGATGTTGCACGCCGTATTACATGGGAAGGTGACCTATCGTGGCCATTGAACCATACCGAATGTGTCGAAAGGGTTTTTCCAATGGCAAAGCAAGGCCAACACAAGCGCGATGGAAACGATCCGCGTGTCTCACGAGGTCATAACAACCCCTCGAAGAGCACACCGATCACCACTGGAACATATAAGAAGCCGGAGACGTATCGCAAGCAGGCTGTACAGCATGAGGATACGACTCCGCTGCCTCAAAATGCCAAGAACGAGTGGCACGAGTCGACGCCGAAGGACGTGACCAAGAAGGATATCATTGGCGACTCAAACCGCACAGGCAGTGATTCGAATGAGAGTAGCGAGACGAGAGGGCATTAGCTATGGTGGAGATACCAGGGGAGATACCAGGAGCGAAGCAGCCTGGCGATATTTTTGATCGCGATCTGCATCCGAACATGCTCGCTGGGGTGAATGACAGCAAGCTCGGGCCGTTGCCTTCCAAGACGGGTCGGACCCTCTACGATTACAAGGATATGCAACGCCGCTTCCCCTGGCTGACCGACGACGAGATGAAGCGCATTCCAGTGATACCTGAGGGGAGCCGCCTTGAGCAAGGGGCGACATACATCGACCTGCGGGACGAGAACCCCAGGGAGTTCAAGGCCACAGCAGAGATGGTTGCGGGGCCAAATAATCTCTACGTGCCCAAGAGTGATGTGGACTATGTGCTGTGGAATCGCCTGCGAGGCGTGAATGATCCCAAGCGATTAGATCGAGGCGATTAGGAACAGCAGGTAGAGTCCCAGTTCAGGGATATGGATCGAGAGATACCAAGAGAGGTGTTACATGGCAGGAACTACCGAGTA
>DASVOW010000384.1:0-13424 GCA_036383155.1 Ktedonobacterales bacterium | reverse complement strand
TAGGTGCCAGTCGCAAGTTGATAGGAGAAAGCATGATGAATGAACGATTGCGCGCAGTAGTCGAGCGGGTGGAGCACCTGCCTGATGCCGAACAGGAAGCGCTGGCCAAGTTGCTCGAAGAGGAGCTGGAGGAGCGTGAGTGGGAGGCGCTCACGCAGCGCCCAGGAGCGCGTGCGTTCCACGATCAACTTCGAGCCGAGTTGCACGATGCAGAAACGAAGGGCGAGTTGGAGGAGATCAAGGGAGATACGTTTGCGTGAAATCTCTCCGCACGGCGCAGTTTCGGAAACGCTACGCTGCATTGCCTCCTGACGTCCAGCGAAAAGCAGACGAGGCGTACCAGCTCTTTCGACAGGATCCAGATCATCCAAGTCTCCACTTCAAGAAAGTGGACGATGGAGACCCGGAATTGTGGTCTGTGCGAATCGACCGCCGCTATCGCGCATTGGGCCTCAGACGCGGTGAATGGATTGCCTGGGTCTGGATCGGGACGCATCGCGAGTACGAAGAACGTATCTAAGCAGCGGTTTTTCAGCACCTAAGATATCTCTCTATTGCTCATGAGAGCTCGGCGGCGTTTACCTCGGCGGTATTGAGCATGCCCGAGACGGCCTGAAAGAAGCGCGCTGGCTGCTGCAGGAATGGCAGATGTCCGGCCTCTGGTAGCACGACTTCGAGCGCGCCGCGTTCGCCGATGGCTGCAACGGCGCGGCGAGTATCCAGCGCCGAAATGATCGGATCGAGCGCGCCACGCACGACAATAGCGGGTGCGCGCACCTTCCCAGCCAGCTCCGTGAGATCGGCTGCCGGAGTGTCGAAGCTGCGCCACAACGCCGCATACGCCGCAATCGAGGCGTCATAGTCGCTCATCGCGCGCGCGGCACGGTGACGCTCGACAATGGCCCGCGTAGCCTCGGTGGTGGGGCCAAGGTAGAACGACACAAACGACGGCTCGATCCGGCGCAGGATGCGCGGCGACCCCAGCACGCGACAGGCGAGCGTGCGCATGAGGCCCGGCGGCGTGAAGCCACCTGGGGAGACGAGCACCAAACCGGCCACGCGCTGCGGCTGTGCCGCCGCATAGCGCAGGGCAGCCGCGCCGCCGATAGAGTTGCCCACCAGCACGGCGCGAGCGATGCCAAGCGCGTTTAGCCAGTCAGTGAGGATTTCGGTGTAGCGCTCGTCGGAGTACGCGAAGTCGGAGGGACTGGGTCTGGCAGAGGCGCCAAAGCCAGGCCAATCAAGCGCGAAGACGCGGCGCTCTGGAGCGAATTGCTCCAGTATGGGGCGGTAGTCTTCCCACGTATGATCGGCTGCCGGCAACACGACCAGTGGCGCGCGGGCCAGCAACGCGCGGGGCGCGTCGCTCATCGCCGTCGCGATGCGCAGCCCTTGCACGACGATGCCGCGCTCGGCAATAGCCGGCACCGTAGCTGCCTCCTCAGACTTCACCCTCACTTCTCCCTTTCGCGAAATACAGGCACGATAGACGTGCGACTATGCGGTGACGGCTTTCGCGGCTGCTGGGGGAGCGAATGTCACCTCAAGCGAGCCATTGACCATGCGGGCAAGGGTGGCCTCCATTGGGGCGAGCGTCGTCGGCAGGGCGATATCGCGCTTGAAGTTGCCGATCTCGACGATCAGCTCATCACCCTTCTTGATCATATGGACCTTGCCAAGCTCGATGTGCGGCAGTGGCATACGTAGCACGTAGAAGTCGCCGAGCTTGACCACCTCCTGCGGCGAGCCTTTGTGGAAGACGCGCGTTGGATCCTCGCCGCTCCAGATCGTCTCGCCAAGAGCGGCCAGCGCCTCGACGCCGATGATCTCACGGGTGCTATAGGGAGCATCCCACACCGGCAGCGGCGCAAAGGTGGAGTGGATCTGCTCGTAATAGCCGCGCTGCTGGGCGGCCATCTCACGCAACAGGGCGTCCTGGTAACCACCAGCGGGGGGCGGAGGCAGCACACGATTGCAGATAACGCCGTCGATGGGGTAACCGTAGAGGGCGAGATAGGTCTCGGCGCGCAGAGCTTCCTTGATCACCATCTTCTCGGGATTCACCACCAGACGATAGGAGCTGGTGTCCGCGTCCGTGAGTACGCCGCGCAGCACTGTCACCTGCGCGTTCAGCTTCTGCAGCGACTCCAGCACGTTCACGCCTGGCAAGAACGTCTTGAGCAGCGGCTTGGCAGCGTTCATGGCGATGTTGCGCCAGCCCTTGACCTGATTGGCATACCAGAGGAACGTCTCCGGCATGCTGAGCAGGCGCACCGTCTCGCCGGTCGGCGCGGCGTCGATCACCACCACGTCGAAATTGCCGTCACGCGCCTGACGATGGATGTTGAGCAGGGCGACGATCTCGTCCATGCCGGGGATCAGCGCCATCTCTTCTGAGGCCACCTCGTTGATGCCCTGCTTCTTGAGCACATTGGTGACGTATTCCTGCATCTTGCCCCAATGGGCGCGCAGCTCGTCGAGCGCGTTGATCTCCTGCGCCCAGAGGTTATCACCCACCTGACGCGGATCGGCAGTCAGATCGGTGTTGAGAGCATCGGCGAGGCTATGAGCCAGGTCAGTGCTGACAACCAGCGCGCGCTTGCCCATTGCGGCGGCGCGAGCGGCGGTCGCGGCGGCGAGCGTCGTCTTACCGACACCCCCCTTGCCAAGATACAAAATTAAACGCATCGAAAAACACCCCATCGAAGTAGACCGGATTGGAAGCCGAAACACATCTCGCTGTGGAGATGCGCGGCGTAGCTGTAGCTACTATACTGTAACGTCCATGACACAGTGGCGTCGCAGTGTCTACGCAAAAACCGCGTGGAAGTTGTACGCACAACTGGCTGCAGTTCCCAGTACCTGGCTGCTCCTAGACCTGGCACGCGCATAGCGCCGAAGTCTCGCCCCGATGTGCTGTCGCCGGTTGAATGCACTCTCATTCCCGCTATTCCATGCGTAGCAGGAGCGCCTTGAGATAGCGGTCCTCGGGGAAGCCAGGCAGTGAGGGATGGTCGAGGCTGGGGCCAAACGTGGCGAGAATCTGTGCGCTACGCCGTGTGCGCTGTATTCCCTGGCGCACAGCCGCCTCAAACTCGGCGTAGTCCACCCCGCCGGAGCAGGAACAGGTGAGGAGCAGCCCGTCGGGTGCGACGGCACGCGCAGCCTGGTTATTCAGTGTCTCGTAGCCGCGCAGCGCCCGCTCCTTCATCGCGAGATTCTTGGCAAAGGCCGGCGGGTCCACGACGACGATGTCGAAGCGCTTCCCCTGCTGGATGCTCTCCTGCAAGTAGCGGTTCACGTCGGCATCCACAAACTCGTGTGCGTCCGGATCGTGCCCATTGAGCTGATAATTGCGACGGGCAAGGTCGAGCGCGGCGGCGGATGCGTCCACATTGGTGGTGCGCAGTGTCGGGTTATGCGCCAGCGCCGCGAGCGAAAAGCCGCCCGAGTATGAGAATGTGTTGAGCAGCGTATGGGCATGCGTGGCGAGCTGGCCGATGGTGGCGCGCTTATCCCGCTGGTCGAGGAAGAAGCCTGTCTTCTGACCATGCCAGGGATCGACGAGGTAGCGCACCCCATATTCGGCGATCTCGACGGTCTCCGGCACGTCGCCGGCCTCCACGGTGGCGCCGCCGGCAGTCAGCCCCTCGCGCTCGCGCACACGGATGTCGTCGCGGACAAGGATACCCTCAGGTGCGATCACCTGCTGCAGGGCGGCGATGATGGTGGAGCGTTGCCGCTCGACACCGGCGGTGTGGAACTGGCAGACAAGCCACCGGTCGAAGCGATCCACAATCAAGCCGGGCAGGTGATCCGCCTCGGCGTGGATGAGGCGATACCCGGTGACATTAGCAGGGAGCAGCGCACGCAGACGCAGAGCACGCTCGATGCGCCGAACGTAGAACGCCTCGTCGATGATTTCGTCGCGGTCGAGCGTGAGCAGGCGAAAGGCGAGACTGTTGCGTGCGTTGAGGTGGCCGCGAGCGACCCACTCGCCGCGGCTGGACATGAGATCGACCACCGCGCCGGGCGGAATATCGTGTCCATCACGGGCAAGGTCGCGAAAGGCGCCGGAGAAGACCCATGGATGGCCGTTGAGCACGGTGAACTCACGTCCCGAGCGTAGGTGGAGAACTGGATAGGGTGTCGCCGTGGTCGCGCTGTGTGCTGTGCTCATGCCATCGTCTCTCTTCTCGCCGGTCGTGCCGCCGCTCGCCTATTCGCCGGGGCATCGGCGTAACACAATAGTATAGCACGTAAGCGCGGGCGAGCATGCGATGATCAACAGAATAGCAGAGATTGTGTGTCTCATGACAATTACGTCAACATACACGGGCTCTGCCACAGTTGCCGCTATATGCCGGAACCTTGATAGACCCAAGGCCAACGCGACCGCGATGCCAGCGACGCCTACCCGCTGATCGCCGAACACATGGGTCATTCGAGAGCGACCGTGTTGTCCAGTGCTTGACTTTAATGTCACGAGACGCCAGAGAGAGCAGCATCTATCGCGAGCGGATGCATAGTCCAGGTCGTGACGTTGCAGTAAAAGTCTCACCATTCACTGCACGATCTCGTGTCCGAAAGAAAGCCGCGCCAGTGCTTCTCTGGAATCTCCAAACGCGTGACAAAGACCGAGGTACCCTCTGCCATCATATTCGCTTAGCCCACCATTACTAAGCGCCCTCCGACATGGTGGAAGCGTTCGACAGTTTCGAGCCACACTCGACATGCCGCCCGCGCAAAGCGTGCCGTATCCTCCCACGAGCCACCTCGTGCAGGAGCGCTTTCTGGAGCGTCCACCGCTGTCGGGTGCTCTGCGTGGCTGCGGTTGGCATCCGAAGAATAGGCAGCCGCTGTTGTCCATTCCCACACATTGCCCGCCATCTCATATATGCCAGAGGGACTCTTGCCTTTAGGGAAGGCACCAACTGGCGTTGTTGTGCAGTGGCCTGTCTCTCGTACATTCGCCGCAGTTACATCAAACGCATCTCCCCATGGATAGATGCGCCCATCATCTCCGCGTGCCGCCTTCTCCCATTCCGCATCTGTTGGCAACCGCCAGTGCTGCGAGGTACGTTCCGATAACCAGCGCGAATAGTCGCGCATGTCATACCAGGAGATCGAGACAACGGGATGGGTGGGGTGTCGCATCTGATCGTCCCAAAAACCTGGCTTCCAATGATGCGTAGCGGCCAAAAAGCAGGCATACTCCGCGACGGTGAGCGGATAGAGTGCGATGGCATAGGGAGGGAGGGTCACAAGGCGTTGCGGCATCTCGTGCTCGGCAGCAAACGCATCTCGCTCGGGATTGCTGCCCATCAGAAATGGTCCGCCGGCAACCATCGTCACGGGAGGCGTGATGACCTCCACGCCTTCGACGGCGGACGCCGTAAAGCCGATTTCACCGAGCGCGGGAGGGAGAATAGACGGCACCTGGACAGGACCGAGTTGGAGTGCGTTGCAGAGTTGCGCGCAGGCGCGCTGAAAATTCACGGTTGCATCAAACGCACGGATGTCCCGCCACTCCGGAACATCCAGCCGGCGATGCCCAGGCGCGTCAGCTATGATGGCAAACATGCCCTGGATGATGCCTTGTTCCATCAGCTGACGCGCCTGAATCACGGCCGTCTGTACCGATTTTGCCCGCGCTGCTGCCGGTGACTGCACGAGTACAAACCATTGGCAGCGCGGCAGAGCTTTAGCCAGGAGATCTGTGTAGTCCTTCCTGCGACCTGACGAGGATTGCAGCACCACACGGCAGCCCAATCGATTGAGCTCATCCGCAACGCGAAGGGCAATAGCTACATCGAGAGAGGTATGACCGATAAAAACATTGGTTTGCGTCATGGCAACGCCCCTAACTAATGCTGCTTTGTCAGTTGTGTACCTGTACGCAGAGGGACAGACAGGATTGCAGCCACGCGCCCCACGTGCTACGCGGGCGCGAGGGTTTGGGCTACCGCCGCGCAGACATGGCGCATCATATCTTGGCTGGCGTCCAGCGCGTTCTGATGCTGGGTATAGACCGAGATGATATAGGTTTCGCCGCCAACCGTGACAATGCCCGACGTATTCACCGCCCACAATCCGTCGGGATCCTGCACCCACCCGTCCTTCAGCGCCACGGTCGCGTTTGCCGGAGCCGTGTCGCCGACACCCACCTGTTGATCAGACTCAACGTTCTTCATCAGGTTGAGCGCAAGCTGGTGGTCCTGCGCGCTATTCAGCACCTTGCCGTCGTGCAGCAGCGTCAGCAGCCGCACCATCGCCAGCGGCGTGATCGTGCTGTAGCCCCAGCCGTCAGGATTCGCCACAAAGCCATCGATCCCAACTCCGCGCATAAAGGCATTCATCGGCCCCGCGCCACCGATCTCGTCGAAGAGCGCCTGCGCCGCGTCGTTGTCTGAGTTTTCGATCATCGCCGTCAGCAGATTCACCTCGTCGCCGGTCGGCTGGCGGTGCTGCTGCTCCACCATCGTAAGGAGCGTCAGCATGATCGGCACCTTTGCCGAGCTAGCCATGATAAACCGCGTGCCTGCGTTGTAGAGGTAATACTGCCCACGTGTCAGATCGTAGACCGCTGCCCCTGTAGTTGGCCCTTGCTGCTCCAGATAGGCTTCGAGGTCGGGCGCCAGCGCGTCGAATTCCGCGCTCCCTCGCGTATCCCCCGGCGACGTGAATGTGACCGCTGTTGCCTGCACCCAACCCTCACGCAATATGCGCGAAGGCTGCCACTGCACATGGTACCAGAGACTATCGCCCATCCACCGGGAGTCACCCGTCCACGTCAGCGCGAAATTGCTCCCCACGTGCGCCTGCACCATATCGCCGCCCGGCACATTGCGCACGCTGGTATCCTGTGTAGGCCAGAGTGATGAGAGACTCCTTTTCTTCACTAGTGGCGGGCCGAGCGTATTGAGATACGCGCTTCCCATGCCAGCCGGCTCTACGGTCACGTCGCCATCATCGCCGGGATAGACGACCAGCGCCGCGCGCGCGAAGGCTTGCACATGCGCCTGTATCGTCCGCCCGTTCCGCTGGATAGTGAAGGGAATCGCTTCGGTGAGTGGCGCGCCAAGATCGGTCATCCATCCATCAGGCGCCCCGTCGTATCGGGTGATATAGGTCCAGATGTCCTGGGGAATTCGATGCCCGCGCACAGAGCCATTCACCTCGACCTCAGGAATGAAGATATCAAGCCCCGCCTGGAAAGCGCGCGACGGCGTGGGCTTGGGCACCAGCGCGTCTGGCAGCGCGGCCCGGCGCAGATCTGCATAGGTCATGCTGCTGCCTTTACCGCCAACTGGTACGCTGCTGCCAGCGGTGAGTAGCCGCGGAAGGAGCGCGAGACGCACGATGCCCGTGGCCGCGTCGCGCATGTCATCTTGCGGCAAGAGTCGCGCGACACTAGTATCCAGGGCCGTTGGAGAGGTCTGCGCCGCGTCTGTAGGCAGCAGAAGAGCCCCGGAGCTAAAGAACTGAATCATGCCGTCGTCGATAGGGAACGCGGTAGTAAGCGGCGTTCCAAGCAGCGTTTGCCCCCCATGAGCACTGTAATACGCTTCAAAAGCCGGATCCACACGAATGTCCTGGTCCAAAGAAAAAGTCGCGTTTGGCTGGTGTATGGCGTCATCGTTGAGCCAGCGCGTGACATCGGTCTGAACGAGCGTGCGGACGTTCCCGTGCTGCCAATCAATACCATCCCCGCGTACCAGTCGAAATGTCGCCCAGGAACCGCCCGAAAGCAACACCAGCAGGACACACCCGACGATGAGTCGGCGTCGTCCGCTGCCCAACGCATGCGAATTGGCCTCCATTCCAGCACGCCACGGAAGGTGTAGAGTCGCTTTGCGTCCAGGCATGTCCCCTCTCGCTCCCTTTCTAGGCTACGCGAGGCGTAGATATCCTACAGCGACGGCTGCAGCTACTCGCCATATACGCGCCACTGTTCTGAGCAATAGCATCGTATCGCGAGTGTATACCACGAACCTAAAGATCAGCTTGGAAAGTAGGACCCTGTTCGGCGCCGCGCGCCTTGACTGCACACAGCGCATCTGCCTACACTTCATTGTGTGAAGGCGAGTAGTTCGTAGCGATGCGAACAGCAAGAGGCACACGAGAGCGAGCAAGCAATGGCGCTTCTCTACTAATGAGGTGATGACTCATGCGCCAGCAGGTGACAGAAAGCTCCGACAAAGCACGCGAGAACGGGAATAGTAGCGCGAGCCTGCCACGTAATGTGAGCGTGTTACCATCGGCGGCTCGTCCGCCAGTTATACATCCGGCAGGTGAAGGCTCGCCGCCGCGCGAGACGCACGTCCATAAGCGCACGATCTGGCCCGACGATATCGATGTGATCTTCGAGAAAGATCCCGCTGCGCGCAACATTTTCGAGGTGTTCACCTATCAAGGGCTGCATGCCTTGCTCTGGCACCGTCTGGCGCACGCGCTCTATCGGGCGCGCGTGCCCTTCTTGCCGCGGCTGATCTCGCAATTCGCCCGCTTCTTCACCGCAGGCATCGAGATTCACCCTGGGGCCCGCATTGGGAAGCGTTTCTTCATCGATCACGGCACCGGAGTCGTCATTGGCGAGACTGCCGAGATCGGCGATAATGTGATGCTCTACCATCAGGTGACGCTGGGCGCAACCGGATGGTGGAAGCATCGCGGCGACGGTCGTGTGAAACGCCACCCGACGATCGAGGACAACGTCACCATCGGCGTCGGCGCCTCGATCCTGGGGCCGATCACCATCGGCCACGACAGCAAGATTGGCGCGATGGCGCTGGTCGTGCAATCCTTGCCGCCTCACTCTGTCGTCGTCGCGCAACCCGCGCAGATGCTCGACCGGGGTGGCCATTCGACTGAGCTCGAATGTCTGCACGACGACGACGCGCTGGATTACGAGATCTGAAGGCGAGAAGCGTAGCAATCCGAGTGAGGATATAGAGGAAATAGAGGAATGGGAGCAGAAGAGCAGAGCCCGTGGCTCGGCATCTCAGATGCCAGCGAGAGAAGCGAGCAACTCGACCCAACGGATAAGGTCGAGAAGGCGCGCTTTCGTATCGGCGTCTTCGCCATCATCGAGCGCAAGGGATACTATCTGCTCGCACACCGCAGTGACATCGATTGGTGGAATCTACCGGGTGGCGGATTGGAATACGACGAGACATTGGAAGAAGGTCTCGCTCGCGAGGTGCGCGAAGAGATTGGATCCACCATCGAGATCGAGCGACTTGTCGGCGTCTACTCCAAGCCACGCAAGCGCGAAGTGGTGCTCACGTTCCTCTGCCACCTTACGCTCGATAGCGCAGAGCCGGGCACCAGCGATGAGGTGTCCAACGTGGCATGGTTCCTGCCGTCTGAGTTCCCCACCAATCTGCTGCCCAAGCATCGCCAGCGGCTCGACGACGCCCTGCTTTCTCAAACGCAGGCCGTCATTCGCGCGCAAATCACGTCTACAGAGGAAGATCAGCGAATCCCCAAGGGTATGTGATGCTGCTGGAGCTGGAGGTCGTGCCCAGCGAGAGCGCCGCTCACTACGACACTCGGGGTGGCCCCATGGACGTACCCTGAAGGTGTGGGTAGGTGGACAGGGACGAACACTCGTGCATATAGTGACATGACATCATCGGGCATACTCTGCGCTGCTCGATGATTCCGATGATCTGGACGGTCAGGGGAGGGCAAAGATGGACGCTGCGTCGTTCGAAGGGCCCCCGCCGACCATCCTCGTGGTGGAGGATGACCCGGCGATTGGGCGGTTGTTGCGCGCAACCCTCGAAGCCGAGGGCTTCACCGCCGTGGTGGCGCCGTCGGGCGAAGAGGGCATCAGCTACGCCATGCGCGAGGTGCCCCAGCTCCTGATCCTCGACATCATGCTGCCCGGCATCGACGGATTCGCCGTGGTCGATCAGCTGCGTGGCCACGCCAAGACGGCGCACATTCCCGTCGTGATGCTCAGCGCCATCCACAACCCCGACGCCAAGATGCGCGCCTTCGCCTCCGAGGTGGACGATTACCTCACCAAGCCCTTCAATACCGACGAGCTGATCGCCCGCATCCGCACGCAGCTGCGCCACGTGCGCGAGTCACTCCTTAACCCCTTGACAGGGCTCCCCTCCGGCTTGCGGGTTGAGCGGGCTATCGAGCACCAGCTCAAATCCAGCACGCCCTGGTCGATCCTCTATCTCGATCTCGACAACTTCAAAGCGTACAATGATGTCTATGGCTTCCTGCGTGGCAACGACCTGATCCGCCTGCTGGCGCAGATCGTCCGCGAGTCGGTGCGCGATGAAGGCAACCTCACCGATTTCGTTGGGCACATTGGCGGCGACGATTTCGTGGTGATCACGACACCTGACCGCGTCGATCCCCTCTGCCGCACGCTCATCGCCCGGTGGGAGGAAGAGAGTGCCGCCTATTACTCGGCTGACGATCAGGAGCGCGGTACATTCATCGCCGTCGATCGCCAGGGGCAGCGACAGGAGTATCCGCTCATCGGTGTCTCTATTGGCATCGTCACCAATCAGCATCGTCCCGTCACGACGATGGAGGAGGTGAGCGGCATCGCCGCCGAGGTCAAACGCAAGGCCAAGTCGGTGCGCGGCAGCAGCTACTATGTAGACCACCGTACGGGAGCCTGATGGTCGTTGCGCGCCACCGACGACAGTACACACATAGAGCGACATCCAGAGAAAGCACAGATAGAGAAACGATGCGCGAACGCAAACCACTCAATATGCTGGGACCAACCGCCGCCCCGCGCCCATCGGCCACGCCCGATAGCGCGGCGAGCCAGCCGCAGGCGGATGCCCAGGCCGAGGAGCAGCGGGGCGCCACTCGCGAGAACGCCAGACGTGTCTTGCAGGCGAGTGGGATCACTGAGCTGCTGCACACGCTCAATCAGAACGCGCTCCAGGGGCGCGGCTGGTTCGAGGAGTACGATTCGGGGTTACTCTTCAAATGGGGAACAGGCTACACCCGGCGCCACATCTGGATTGACGTGTCGGGGGATAGCCTGCGCTTCCGCCTGCGGCCGCACATTCGCTGCCGCGCGGAGATACCGGCCTGCGATGGTGAGTACCACACATTCACCGAGCAAACCTGGCGCATCCCCGGCGCCGTGCTCAAAGAGCTCAACCGCAACTACAAGCAACCTGTAGCCGAAACATCGGAAGATTAGGAGCGAAACCGCAATGGCGCGTCTGTTAACGGCGGACGACCTCTATGCGCTCAAGCGTGTAGAGGATCCGCAGACCTCGCCTGACGGCACCCACATCGCGTTCGTCCAGATGGAGATCGATCGCGACAGCTACGAATACCGGCGGGCGATCTTTCTCGTTTCCACGACGGGCGGCGAGCCGCGCCGCCTGACCAATGGCCCGAAAGACACGTCTCCCCGCTGGTCGCCCGATGGCTCGATGCTCGCCTTCGTGCGCGCGCCCGGTGGCGAGGTGAAGCCCGCCAATGAGGAGGAACGCGCCAAGGGCAAGGGCAGGCCACAGCTCCACGTGCTCTCGATGGCAGGCGGCGAGCCGCGCCAGTTGACCTTCCTGCGCCATGGCGCTGGCGCTGCCGTCTGGTCGCCCGATGGCAAGACCATCGCATTCTCAACTGAGACTGGCACGCCAGACGACCCGGAGGTGGATGACGCCGCCCTCAAGGGCAAGAACATCCCGCGCGTGCGCACGATCAACCAGCTCTGGCATCGCCTCGATGGGCACGGCTTCATCTACGACTTGCGCGGGCACATCTTCACCGTCGCGGTGGAGGGTGGTGACGAGCCGCGCCAGATCACCGACGGCGACTGGAACGATTCCGCGCCCACGTGGTCGCCCGACGGCAGCCGCATCGCCTTCACCTCGGATCGCAGCGAGGAGCGCTGGGTCTGGCCGGGCGATTCGGTCTGGGTCATGCCGGCGACGGGTGGCGAGCCAACGCGCCTGACCGACGAGAAGCTTGCCTGCAGCACGCCCGAATGGTCGCCCGATGGCAAGACCATCGCCTTCCTCGCGGGACCGCGCCGGGAGAGCGTCGGCTACACCGACCTCTATGTCGTGGCGTCAGACGCCCCAACCAGCGGCCAGGAGCGCCAGCTCACCGCCGACTTCGTTCCCACCTGCGAGGACACCTGCATCGACGATCAACAGGCAGGGCATGGCGGCGCGCACCTCTACTGGTCCACTGATGGCCGTGAGGTCTACTTCCTGGCCTCGATGCGCGGCACCACGCACGTCTACGCCGCCGCCCCCGCCGAACAGCGCCTGCCCCATCGGCTCACCGATGGCGACAGCCACATCTACGCCTTCTCGATGGATGAGGCGCGCCGCACGCTCGCGCTGGCCATCTCCGACCCGGCAGTGCCAGGCGATCTCTATGCGTCGGAGCTGGCGGAGGGAAGCACGACTGCCGAGCTGCGACGGCTTACCCAGCTCAACGCCGCCCTCTTCTCAGAGGTCGAGCTTGCGCGCCCGGTCGAGATGACCTTCCACGCCCCCGACGGCTGGGAGCTGCAAGGCTGGGTGATGCGCCCGGCAAACGCCACTCCTGACGCTAAACTGCCGGCGATCCTGGAGATCCACGGCGGCCCGATGGCGATGTACGGCTCCAGCTTCTTCTTCGAGTTCCAGTTGCTGGCGGCGCGTGGCTACGCGGTGGTCTATAGCAACCCACGTGGCAGCACCGGCTATGGCCGCACTTTCTCCGGCGCGGTGGTTGACGACTGGGGTGGCAAAGACTACCTGGACATTCTCGCCGGGCTTGACACCGCTATCGAGCGCGGCGGCATCGACCCAGAGCGCGTAGGCATTGCCGGTGGCAGCTATGGCGGCTTCATGACCAACTGGGCTGTCGGCCATAGCGACCGCTTCAAGGCGGGCGTGACGATGCGCTGCGTCTCGAATATGGCGACGATGTTTGGCACCAGCGATGTCGGCTGGGCCCTGACGCTGGACGAACTGCACGGCACCCCATGGGACGACCTGGAGAAGCTGATGCGCTTCTCGCCGATCAGCTACGTGAAGAACATCCACACGCCGCTGTTGGTCCTGCATAGCGACAACGACCTGCGCTGCCCGATCAGCGAGGGCGAGCAGATGTTCAGCGCGCTCAAGTATCTGGGCCGCGAGACCAAGATGGTGCGCTTCGAGGGCCAGACACACGATCTCTCGCGCAACGGTCATCCACGCTCGCGCGTCATCCGGCTGAACGAGATCACGGGCTGGTTCGAGAAGTACATCCCGACGAAGTAGCCGTATAGAAACCAGACGGCGACAGAGAGCAGGAGCGGCTATCGCGCATGGAGCGGTGGCCGCTCCTTTTGTATACTCTGCCGCAACCACGTCCTTGCGAGTGAGCAGATGACGTCTTAATGACATCCAGAATACGTTCGCGTATTTCCACCGATGCCCTTGACA
>DASVOW010000383.1:0-8202 GCA_036383155.1 Ktedonobacterales bacterium | reverse complement strand
GGATACCCAGCCGCATGGCGTAATAGCCAGGGGTGCGCGTTCCGTCGGTCGCGATGAGTCCCTGAAACGACTGGAAGGCCCCTGTATTGCCCGCCCAGTCGTACAGGCTGAAGACATGGCTCCCCGTGACGTAGTCGTTGCTCGGCCGCGAGCCGCGGATCAGGTTTTGCACGAGCGACAGATCGAAGGAAACGCTGTTGTACTGCGAGCGATAGGTGCCCCACTCGCTCAGCCAGACCGGATAGGATGGGTGGCCGGCGCTGTTCATCCAGCCGTGCACCTGCTCGACATAGCCGGAGATATCACTGCTGTAGTCGTGGATGTCGACGCTATCGAAGTATTGCGGGATCTGCTGGAGGGCATCGTTTGCCCAGCTCGAGCCGCCGGAGGTCACGGGCGCGTACACAGAATACGAGCGGCCGGGCAGGTACGTGTTGTAGACGTAGGCGATGGCATCGTGGGTATACTGGCAGAATGTGAAGTATTGGGATTCCGTGCCGCCCCAGCCTTGCTTTGCGTTATTAGGCTCGTTGTGGATTTCGAAGTCGTTGACGTTGTAGCTGTTGCGGACATTGAGCCAGTAGACCGTCGAGAAAACGTGGCCCCACCAGACGTTCCAGTCATCGGCGGTCACGGGTGGGTTGGGGGCCCACGCCGGGTTGCCGTTGTTGTCGCGATTGCGAAGGGTGAGCACGGGCCGGACGCCGGCGGATTGCAGGCCGGCGAAGATAGTCCGCGCGTTCCCCTGCCAGAGCCCACTGGTGCCGCTCCACCAATAGTCGCTCCCGTTGGGCGGGGTGGTCATGGCGTTGTCCCACCAGGCCCAGTTGACGACATTGGGATCCGCCTTGATCTGGTCGATGGTGGGGGCGCCGTAGGTACCGTAGGGGTTCTGCCACTCCCAGCGTGACATGCCACCATAGATGCGGTAGGTGTTGATGCCGAGATCGGTCATGTCCGACGTGTCGAAGCGGACGTTGCCTTCAGTGGCGCCGATATAAGCGGTGCTGACGCCCCATTGCGTGCCCGAGACGCCGATGGTTGCGCTCCCTGTGGCGGCGCGCGCGATGCCGCCGAGGCCTTCGCCGAGTGCCCCCGCCACTCCAGCAGCCGCGCCGAGCTGGAGGACGTGACGCCGGCTCAGTCGCCAATTATGAATGCCGCGTGTGCTGCGCGGATGTTCGTCTCCCGCGCCTGTTTGGTTGCGACCCATCTGCGGTGTGCCTCCCCGTACTGCTCCGGACGACATCAACGGCGATGTGAATGCACAGGCTGGCGCAGACGTAGCCTCCTTTCCGCTTCATAGCTGATCCAACACACGGAAATGTGTGATCGCAAAATAATTAGGTCAATGAAGTAATTAATATATAGCCGATCCACCCCTCGCCTGTCAATAGGGCCATGAACCTGTTCGTTCCCTATTGACAGGCAGTAGAAGATAGTGCGGATAATGATGGGACGAATTGTTCAATCGATGGAGAAACTATGTCCACTGAGACGCTGAATCCCCCTAGCAAGCTAGATCGCCGGCAGACGCAGCGCTTTCACCGGGCGCTCGTCTTGGGTCTGGTTCGCGCGACTCCGACCCTCACGAGGGCCGAGATTGCGCGGCGAACCACGCTCAGCCCCGCGGCGGTCAGCGGGATCGTAGATGCACTGGCACAAGCCGGGTTGGTGCGCGAGGGACCGGCAGCCGCGACCGGGGCAATCGGGCGGCGCCCGTTTCTGCTCAGCTTCAATCCAGCCGCTCGTCTCGCGCTCGGGATCGCCGTCGATGTGCCGGAGGTGAGCGCGGCGCTGGTCGATCTGGGAGGCAATCTGCGCGACGTCTTCAGCGCCAAGGTCGAGCGCGGCGCGGGTCCCGACGAGGTGCTCGATCTGGCCGCGCGACTGGCGAAGCGAGCCTTGCGAACGGCCGCCGGCACACCTGTCATCGGAGCGGGGGCGGCGATGCCCGGCATGGTCAGCTGGCCGGACGGCGTCAATCTGTTCTCGCCGAATTTCGGCTGGCACGATGTGCCGGTGCGGCAGCCTCTGGAACGCCGGCTGGGCCAGCGCGTGCTCGTGGATAATGAGGTGCGCGTGGTGGCGTTGGCGGAGCATCTCTTCGGGGCGGCGCGCGACGCGCGCACGGCGGTATTCATCGACGCGGGCTACGGACTGGGCGGGGCCATCATTCTGGATGACGAGCTGTACCGGGGGGTCCATGGCACGGCGGGCGAGGTCGGGCATAACACCGTCGATCCGAACGGCCCGCTCTGCGGGTGCGGCAATCGGGGCTGTCTGGAGGTGTTTGCGTCGGCCAGCGGGCTGGTAGCCCGCGCCCGCGAGGCGCTCGCCGCCGGACGCGCATCGGTGCTCGGCGCGTCCGGCGAGGAGATCACGCTGGAGGGCATCACCGCCGCGGCGCACGCAGGCGACGCGCTGGCGGTCGAGCTCCTCGAGCACGCGGCGCGTTTCCTCGGGCTAGCGGTCGCCAATGCCGCAGACAACTGGGATCCCGAGCTGGTGGTGCTCAGCGGATCCGTGATCCAGCACATGGGGCGTTTCTTCGACGACATCCTCGAAGCCGAGCAGCGGGCCGTGCTCGAGACGGCGCGAACGCGCGTCGCGGTGCGCCGTGCCGCGGCACAGACGCATCCCAAGATTGTCGGCGGCGCCGCGTTGGCCATCGCCGAATATCTGGCCGCGCCGTTGGAGCACTCGGAGCGCATCGCCCTGTGAGGCCTGACGCGCTCGGACGGTGATCGCCGGGGGACAGAGCGAAACGGTGTCCGGCACGAGGGCCAGGTCGCCGCGGCCGTAGCCGGCGGATACCTTCCGACGACGTGAGTGAGACCGAAGGGCACGCTCCCGATAATCTCCTATAACTCAAACCGATTGGCGAAAGGACACACCATGGCGGATCGGGACATCGCCACGCCGACGCGTGTGGCGATCATCGGGACGGCAGCGCGCGCCAGCTACCTCTATGCGCCGCTGCTCAGGGCGCTGCCCGACCAGGTGCAGCTCGTGTCGGTGTGGGGGCGCAGTGAGGCGCCGGCCCGGCGGCTGGGCCAGCGCCTGGGAGTGCCGTGGTACACCGATGTAGACCGCCTCGTGCGCGAGACGGAGCCGGCGGTAGGCATCGTGTGTGTGGCAGTGCCTGCCAACGGGCAGGTAGGCCTGATGGCCGTCGAGCACGGGCTACACGTGCTGCTGGAGACACCGATTGCGCAGGACCTGGGCGAGGCCGATGCCATTATCGCCGCCGCCGCCCGGCGTGGGCTCAAGGTCGAGGTTGCCGAGCAGTTCCACCGTCGCCCCATCGAGCAGCTCAAACTGCGGCTGATCACATCGGGGCTCTTTGGCCGGGTGTACTCGTCATTTAACGACTTCACCGGCCACGGCTATCATGGGGTCAGCGTGATGCGCAGCTATCTCGGTTTCGACGCCGTCCCCGTCAGCGTGGTGGGCGCCGTGGGCAGATTCTCGCTGGAGCCGCACTGGTCCCGACTGGCCGACACTCGCGATGCGCGCGCCGAGACGCAGGAGCATGGCATCGTCAACTTCGCCGACGGCCGGCTTGGCGTCTTCCACTGGACCGACGTGGCCTACGATTCGCCCCTCCGCTGGTGGCGCAGCAGCCGGTTCTTGGCGGAGAAGGGCATGGGCATCGGGATCGGGATGGGGCTGGACGTTCAGGAGTGGCTGACGCTGCTGGCGCCTGGCGGCGAGGCGCCACGCCGCATCACCATCGAGCGACGCTGGGAGCGGGTGGACGGTGGACCGCTGGCGGCACTGCTCGCGCACACAGGCGATCCTGACCTGCCTATCGTCCGGTGGGACAATCCATTTGCGGGGAGGGCGGGCCAAGGCGTGCAATGGCACGACGACGAAATCGGCGTCGCCAGTTGCCTAATGAGTCTGCTCACTGCCGTGCGCCAGGGCGGAGAGCCGAGCTACGGAGCGGCACAAGCTCGTCTCGACCAGGAGATCATCCTGGCCCTGCAGCAATCGGGACGCGAGAGCAACCGGCCAATAGCGCTCCCCCTCGCGCCCGGCGCGTGAGTCGTACCGGCTGGCTGTCCAGTCCGTGTTCGCACCTGCTGTTCGCGGTTTGAATCGACCGGGCGGGAGGGTCGCGATAGGCCGCCCGGAGGCAGTCGCGGCCAGGAAGAGTCACCACCACAGGTCTCCTCAACCGCAGGCCCACTTCACACTAAATCTGACACGGTATATTACTCGCGTGGCATGCGAGCAACCTGCCTGCAACTTCGCGATTTATCCGTCCTATTTCGCAATTTATCTGGCACCTTACATTACAAGCGACCTACTGCTCGCGCGCCCTGCGCTGCAGCTCGTAGAGCCGCGTCAACGCTTCGAGTGGAGTCAGCTCGTCGATTGCCAGCGACTTGAGCTCCTCGACCAGCGGATCTGGCTCGGCGGCGAAAAGCGTGAGCTGCAGCGCCTGGGGCATCACCATCTCGCGCATCGCCTTGCGCCGCGTCTTGGCGTCACCCTTGCGCTCCAGATCCTCCAGCACCTCCTCGGCCCGGCGCACCACCTGACGTGGAATACCCGCAAGCTGCGCCACATGGATGCCATAGCTCTTGTCCGCGCCCCCTGGCACGATCTTGCGCAAAAAGACTACCTGCCCGCCCTCTTCCGCCACCGCAACATTGTAAGCGCGCACACGAGGCAACAGCCGGGCCAGCTCGACCAGCTCGTGGTAATGCGTCGCAAAGAGCGTCTTGGCGCCGCACCGCTTATTATTGTGCAGATACTCGACGATCGCCCGCGCGATTGCCAGCCCATCATAGGTGCTGGTGCCGCGCCCGATCTCATCCAGGATGACCAGACTGCGCGGCGTGGCGTGATGCAGGATATTCGCCGTCTCCACCATCTCCACCATGAAGGTGCTCTGGCCGGTGGCAAGGTCATCCTGCGCGCCAATGCGTGTGAAGATGCGATCTACCAGCCCAATGTGCGCCGCCTCCGCCGGAACGAACGAGCCAATCTGCGCCATCAGCGCGATCAGCGCCACCTGCCGTAGATAGGTAGACTTACCCGCCATGTTCGGCCCGGTCAAGAGCAGGATCTGCGCGTCGCTCGTGGCAAGCTGCGTGTCATTTGGCACAAATGGCGTGTCGCGCTGGCTCGCCTCCACCACTGGATGCCTCCCAGCGACGATATGGATCGTGTCGCCGTCGTCCAGTGCAGGGCGGCAATAGTTGTTACGCCCGGCGATCTCAGCAAGCGAGAGGATCACATCCAGCTCGGCCAGTGCCCGCGCCGTACGCAGCACGCGGTCGGCCCATTGCGCCGCGATCTCCGCTCGCAACCCCGCGAACAGCTCTTGCTCCAGCTTGACGATCTTCTCCTGCGCGTTCAGGATCAGCGCCTCGTACTCTTTAAGGTCGGGCGTAATGAAGCGCTCACCCGTCGTCAGCGTCTGCTTGCGAATATAATCATCAGGCGCGCGCGCGAGCTGCGAATTGGTGATCTCGATGTAGTAGCCAAAGACCTTATTGTAGCCGACCTTGAGGTTGGCGATACCGGTGCGCTCGCGCTCTGTGCGCTCCAGATCCGCCACCCACTGCCGGGCGTTGCGCGAGGCATAGATGATCTCGTCCAGCTCGGCGCTATAGCCAGGACGAATGAACCCACCATCAGCCTGTGTCAGCGGCGGCTCATCCACCAGGGCGCGCTCGATCAGCGCTGCCAGCTCCGGCAGTGGCGCGATCCCGGCGAGGATCGCGTGCAGCCCCTCTGGTGCTGGCCCCAACCCCTCGATCATCTGCTCGACGGCGCGCAATCCACCCGCAAGCGCGACGAGATCGCGCGGCGTGGCGATGCGCTGCAGCACACGATTGGTCAGCCGCTCCAAATCGCCAACTCTAGTGAGGGCAGGCACAAGGCGAGCGCGCAGCACGATATCGGCGAGCGCGGCACTCACAGCCTCCTGCCGCTGTCGCAGCCGCGCCAGATCGAGCAGCGGCTCGCCGATCCAGCGCCGCAGCAGACGCCCGCCCATCGGTGTACGCGTGGCGTCGAGCACCCACAGCAGCGACCCCTTGACGTTGCCGCCGCGCCCGCTCTCGAACAACTCCAGGTTGCGCCGCGTGTGCGCATCCAGCGCCATGAAGCCGCCCGTGCTATACGTTTCGAGCGCGCTGAAATGGGCGAGTGCGCCGCGTTGTGTCTCCCGCAGATAGGCGATGACCGCTCCCGCCGCGCGAATGGCAAGCGGCAGTCCCTCGCAGCCGAACGCCTCCAGCGTGCCAACCTCGAAATGCTCCAGCAGGCATGCCCGCGCCGTTTCCAGCCGGAAAGCGCGCGGATCATAGGTGGTAATGACGGTTTCCAGCCGCCCGTCCAGGCCCGCCAGGCGTTCGGCTAGCCCCTCTGGCTCCTCGTCGCCATCGCCGGTGCCGTCGAGCGCATCGGCGGCTGGCCGCCCGCGCTGGCGATGCGGCGGCATAGTGCCCGCGCCCACCGTCGCCTCGACCACCACCTCCGCCGGCTGCACGCGCGCCAGTTCCTGTCTGAGCGCGGCCTCTGGTTGCGCCGAAGTAAACTGCGTGCACGCAAATTCGCCCGTGGTGACATCGGCATAGGCAATACCCACCGCGTCGCGCCCAAGTACCGCCGCTGCCAGGAAGTTGTTGCGCTTGGCGGCCAGCATCGCCGGATCGACGACGGTTCCCGGCGTGACAATCCGCACGACCTCGCGCTCGACCAATCCCTTTGAGAGCGCGGGATCGCTCACCTGTTCACACACGGCGACGCGGTAGCCTTTAGCAATGAGGCGCGCCAGGTAACCCTCTGCGGCGTGGTGCGGCACACCGGCCATCGGCGTCTTCTCGCCGCGCCCCCAATCACGCCGCGTGAGCGTCAACTCCAGCTCACGCGCCACCAGTTCGGCATCCTCGTCGAACATTTCATAGAAGTCGCCCATCCGAAAGAACAGGATCGTATCAGGATGCTGCTGCTTGACGCCAAGGTATTGCTGGCGAATTGGGCTATGCACGACATGATGGACCGGATGCTGCTTCGCATCTGTCGCACGTGATTCAGCATCACTCGTGTCTGTGGCCGTCTGTCCTGGCTGCTCGAAAAGTTGCACCGCTCTGACCTCGAAGTATCCGTGCTGCCGCGTAGAACCGCATTCTCTCCTACTTCAGACGTGTGTGGCAAGCACGGAGATGCTTCTCAGCCATTTGTCCAAATCACCCTTGGAATATTCGGTCTCGTCGCACCTACTTGCGTGGAGCCGCCTTGTGCTTACCGCTCTGCCGCTCCTGATGCGCAACATCCTGTGCGAAACGGAAACAACGGTCACACGTAAGCAAATGATCGGCGAGTGCGTTCGCTATCGTGGGAGGCAGAAGCGTCTGCGCCTGCTCGATAATGAGTTGCTGCGCTCGCTCGTGACTGAGCGTCGCCTCAGATGGTAAATCGGCCGAGTCACTCACCTCTTCCGCTCCCTTAGGCCGCCCACTAATTGCATCTCCCTCGCGCCGAGAATGCTCCATGAATAACGACTTCTTGCGCGTCTCAGTGATATAGGAAGAGGTTTCCCACTTCATGTGATTCCTTCTTTCTTTCGGCTAGTGACCCTGCGCGCATCCCAGATGACGCCAGCCTCGTCACCTCCACATACGATACCGTGGCAGTGCCTCACCACCAGATAGTCTTCGCTGACCATGCATATTATGCCACGCAACGCGATCACTGCACAGGAAAGTCCTATGCCTGCATTGTGTTGGGCCTGGCAAGCCTACCAAATTACGTAGTACTCACCAGCACCGCACGTGCCAGAGTCTTGACAATGGCAGGCGCGCGCAGGTTTAATCTACTAAAGGAGGAATATGGAGAATGAACGACGAAATTGACAAGAAAATCGTGACGATTCTTCAGCAAAACGCGCGGATCTCAAATGCCGATATTGCGCGACAGCTCGATATGGCTCCCTCCGCGATCTTCGAGCGCATCCGCAAATTGGAGGCGCGTGGCACCATCAAAGGCTATGAGGCGCGCATAGACCCCGCGTCGCTCGATCGCAGTTTGCTGGCATTCGTCTTCGTCCGCGCCGAGGAAAAACTCGCCTGCCTCGAGACAGGTGAAGAGTTGGCTCGTATCCCCGAGGTGCAGGAAGTGCATCACGTTGCTGGCGAAGACTGCTATCTCGTCAAGGTGCGCGTCGCAAACACCGAGGCA
>DASVOW010000382.1:0-2019 GCA_036383155.1 Ktedonobacterales bacterium | reverse complement strand
GTCATGCTCGATCAGGTGCCAGACGATCCAGGCGCGCGACAAGTGGACGATCTTGCCATCCCAGTCGTCCTTAAACGTCTGTTGCATGTCGGCGGCACTCCAGCGGGCAAGGCGCTCCGCCATGAATTGCCAGGTACGGTCAAGGCCCTGTACGAGCTCGGCGGCTGTTCGCGCCGGTGCGCCCCGCTCATCCCAGCTCGCGTACGCCTTCATCTCCTCGCCGCCGTCCTCACCCAACACATACGTGAACCACCCCGCACGACAGCCAACGATGTGCGTGGCATTCTGGCCGACGGAGCGCAGGCCCGGTCCGGCGTCCAGCTCAAGCTGCTCGGCCGTGAGCGGCGCGACCGCCTCTTTGATGTGATCCTGGTATTCTTTCCACGAGTTGTAGAACGTCGTGAGCGTAAAGTTCTCTTCAGCCATGTTGTGCTTCATCTCCTCGGGGGATCATATGCCGCCTCATCGCGCAAACCGTCACGATTGACAGTCTCGAACAGGCGTTTCATCAGTGTACGCAGAGAGAGGGGCTCCGTCAACTGTACCAACTAGACACGCCGCTGGCAGACGTAGATCATCTCGCGCGACGTCGCCGTCAATGGCTCTTGCTGCCAGCTTCCGTAGCACGCGCGGATCGCAAATCCGTTGTAGTGGAGCAGGGCTTCTATTTCCTGAGGGAAGACGTAGCGCAGGGCCGTGCGGCTCGTCGCCTTCTCTTGCAGACCGTCTGGCGTGAGCCACTGATCACGGAATGTGTAGTGCTGAATTTGCGCGATTGGGTCGTACTCTTGCTGCTCACTGGCGACGTATTGCCTGCCATCAGGCATGGTGAATTGCTGTGGCTCTGTCCGGCGCGCTTCGTAGAGATTGCGGGGCGAGGGGTTGCGCGTGCCAAAGAGAAAACAACCGTCGGGGTGCAGATGTTCGTGGATGCGAGCGAACAGGGCTTCCTGGTCTGCTCGCGTCAGAAAATGCTGGAAGGCGTTTCCCAGCATGTAGATGAAGCGAAATTGCCGCGGGAGATGGAACGTGCGGGCATCAGCCACCACCCATTCAATCGAGACCTCCTGCTTGGTGGCCTTTTGGGAGGCCCAGTCGATCATCTCGGGGACGATGTCCACGCCCGTGACCTGATAGCCTTCGGCAGCCAGGCGAATCGCCATCGTTCCAGTTCCACATGCCAGATCCAGCAGTGGTCCACCAAGCTCGCGTGCCAATTGCGCCGTCAGGGGATAATCCGCATCGTAGCCAGCATCCTCCACATCATAGCCCTGCGCGTCGCGATACCCTTCAAGCGGATCGTAATCGATCATCAATTGCTCCTTCGCTCCCCTGCATAGTGTCGAGAACAGAGCGGTCGGTGGGGGAAGTGAGACGGCAAGAAACCCTCCTCCCACCGAAGGAATTCCTCTCTGCTGAGAGAAACAGTATCACCCAACGCACAGACAGTGATGGCAGATATCTGCTGGAACTTTCGTGAGGAGATAGCCACGCTGGTAGCAAGCGCCACGTGAGCCGGCTACGGAGCGTTCCTTGCTCGTGGGCCAACCTACATTTGAATAGCGTGGTCAAGCAGAGAAATGAGGCATGAGAAACAACGCTAGACTCGTCTCTCGCAGACATAGATCATCTCGCGAGAAACCGCTGTGAGAGGCTCTTGCTGCCAGCTTCCATAGCATGCGCGAATCCGAAACCCGTTGTAGTAGAGCAGGGCTTCGATCTCCTGGGGGAAGACGTAGCGCAGGGCGACGCGGATCGTCTTCTCCCTTTCCACCTGTTGGCCATCTGGATGGAGCCAGCGGTAGGAGGAGGTGTAGTGCTGGATTTGGGTCATGGGATCGTATTGCTGATCGTCTGTGACCACGAGTTGTCCGCCGTTGGGTGTCGCATACTTCTGTGGCTCAGGATGGTGGATTTCGTAGAGGTTTTGTCGGGAGGGATTGCGTGTGTCAAAGAGAAAACAGCCGTCCGGGGTCAGATGCTCACGGATGCGAGCCAGCAGCGCCTCCAGGTCCGCCC
>DASVOW010000381.1:0-3924 GCA_036383155.1 Ktedonobacterales bacterium | reverse complement strand
GCGAGCCCGCCACGACCGCATGGTTCGCCATCCGGTTTGGCGCATCGACCTTCGGCATCTTCGACGTCTTCCCCGACGACAACGGCCGGAAGGCGCACCTCTCCGGTCGCGTAGCCGCCGCGCTCATGGAGAAAGCTCCCGATCTATTCGCGCAGCCACCCACCATCGAGCCAGTCGACGTCCTCGCCGCCAAGCTCCCAGAGTAAATCGCCTCACACCACGAGATAGCCGGGGGCAATCCTGGTCAAGCGACCGTTCGCATCGTACAGTGCATACGACAACGAAACGGTGAGAGCCGCACGTGCGACCAACACATGCGGCTCTCTAACCCAGGCGTTGCTGAGGCCAACGCACGGGCTGAGGCATTGCATAGTACGCGGTACGACATCCCCACCAGTGGGGCCGCATCCCGCATCCCCGCATCCCGCATTTGCGACGCCTCACCTGGCCTCCTCATCAGCGCCTCTTGCACAGCGGGCTGGAGGCGTCGGCGGCTTATAGCACGGGAAGCGTTTGGGGACGCGGGCCGAGCGGGAAGGCCTGGTCGATCCGCGCGATCTCGTCTTCGGTCAGGTGGAGGTCCCCGGCTCGCGCGTTTTCTGCGCTGTGCTCGGGGAGGATCGCCCTGGGGATCGTGAAGAGCGACGGCCGGCGCACCAGGAATCGCAGCGCGACCTGGCGAGGGGTGGCGTTGTGCGCGGCGGCGATTTCGGCCAGCACACGCCCCTCGGGCGTATGTGGTTTCGGGAAACGCCCGTGGCCGAAGGGGCTGTACCCGACCACGGCCAAGCCGTGCGTCTCACACCAGGGGAGGACCGCGTGCTCGATGGCGCGCTGGTGCAGATGATAGAGCACCTGGTTGCAGACGAGACTCTCTTCCGCTGCTGGACCCTCGACGTTTAGCTCCACGACATTCCAGGCCTCTTCGAGATCGGGCACGTCGAAGTTGCTCACGCCCCAGGAGCGGATCTTCCCCTGGCTCCGTAGCTGCTCGAAGGCCGCGAAGGTGTCCTCAAGCGGATACTGGCCGCGCCAGTGCAAGAGGTAGCAGTCGAGATAATCGGTCTTGAGGCGGGCAAGCGATCCCTCGCAGGCCGCGACCGTGCCGTTTCGCGAGGCATGCTGGGGCAGGACCTTGGAGACCAGGAAGACCTGGTCGCGCCGCCCGGCAATCACCTCGCCGACCATTTCCTCGGCCACGCCCGACAAGTACATCTCCGCCGTGTCGATATGGGTCATGCCGAGATCGAGACCCCGGCGTAGTGCGGCCGTCGCCGAGGCGCGGTCGTCGTCTGGGGTGTACCAGGTTCCTTGGCCGATCACCGCAACCATGCGGCCACCGGCTCCAAAAGGATGTCGTTCCATGCCTGTCCTCCGCGTTCGCCGTGTTTCCTGTGTATCCTGGGGTGCCCTGGGTGCCTGGGTGCCCTGGGGTGCCCCAGCGCCTCCGTGTCTCGCGGAGACCCTCTATCGAGAGCGTGCATAGGCCATGCCATCACCTAGCTCTGCTGAAGCGACGTGAGATGTGGCGCCGAGATGCCGCGCATCAGCCCGCGCGTGCGCACCCGCATTCGTGGGAATGCCACCGCCCGCTCTCTTGCGTGCTTGCTCTCACCCACAAGCCCTCCATGAGAGAATGCGTGGGCTTGTACCAACTTCTCAGCACATGTACAATGCGCAGCAGACGCACAAATAGGACGCCGACTCTTGTCCAGAGGGGAATGGGCGCCAGGCTCGGCCACTGAGTGGGGGTATGTGGTGAAGCGTACAGATCGCAGATGGACGGTGCTCAACCTCGTTGTATCCTTGCTCATCCTTACTAGCATCGTGTTCGTTGGGGCGAAAGGCGCTGGGCCGCTCCCACCACTCGGCTCGACGCTCAATCCCGGCACCGGCGTGTGGACACTTGCCGCCGACTCGCGGCTCCCTACCAGCACGACGCTGCGGCTCGCCGCTCTGGATCAGCCAGTGCGCGTCACCTTTGAGCCGAATGGCACCCCGCATATCGCCGCTGCCACTGACCACGACCTCTTCCTCACGATGGGCTACCTCCACGCCACCTTCCGTCTCTTCCAGATGGACCTCATGCGCCGCCAGGGTGAGGGGTTACTCTCGCAGGTCATCGGTCGAGCGGCGCTCCCGTCCGACGAATTCGAGCTCCAGCTCGGACTGCTACGGACGGCGCAGACGGAATGGAGCCAGACGGCGCCGAACGATCCCGCGCGCGTGGCGGTCATCGCCTACTCGGCCGGCGTCAATGCCTCCATCGCGGAGCAAGTGCGCACACAGCACCTGCCCGTCATGTTCAAGATGCTGGGATACCAGCCCACGCCGTGGACCCCGACCGACTCGGTGGTCGTCCAGGGCATCATGACGCAGACGCTCGACTTCAGCACCGGTCCGCTGCTCTACGCCCTATTGGTCAAGTCGTTGGGCTATCAGCGCGCGATGCAGTGGTTCCCCATCCTCCCGCCCAACGAGCAGCACCCCTACGACACGGCGGCGCACACCACGCAGGGTGTCGCGGCTCTCGATACCTCGCCCCAAATGGTGAGCGTGACCGAGGCCAACGCCGCGAGCGACATCCTCACCCGTTTTGCCTCGCTCCCCTCGTGGGCCATCCACACAGGCTCGAACAGCAACAACTGGGCTGTAGACGGGACGAAGACCGCGTCGGGCAAGCCGCTCATGGCCGGCGACCCCCATCTGGCGCAGACGATTCCAGCCATCTGGTATCAGCTTGAGTGTGAGTCGCCCGGCTACCACACCGCAGGCGTGAGCATCCCCGGCACCCCCGTCATCCTCATCGGCCATAACCAGCATATCAGTTGGAGCCTCACCAACACGCAGAACGCCGCCACGCTCTACTACAAAGAGCAGACCGACACCGCCCATCCCGGCCACTACTACTGGAAGGGCGCCTGGCGCGCCATGCAGCCGGTCCACTACACCATCCCCGTCAAGGGCGCGTCGCCCCTAGATTTCACCGTCGAGCTGACGGTGCACGGGCCGGTCATCGCGCTGGAAGGCCAACCCATGTCCGTCTGGTGGGTCGGCGCCCTGCCCTCCTCTGACCTCGATACACTGCTCAGCATCAACCGTGCGAGCAACTTCCACCAATTCCGAGACGCACTGCGTAGCTGGCATGCGCCCTCGCAAAACGTTGTCTATGCCGACGACCAGGGCAACATCGGCCTCATCTCCGCTGGCTACTATCCGCAGGTGGCATCCGGCCAGCCCTGGCTACCCCTGCCGGGCGACGGCTCAGCCGATGTCGTCGGGACGATCCCGTTCGACGACATCCCTCAGGTCTACAATCCACCGTCGCACATCGTCTTCAGTGCCAATCAGCGCGAGGTCGGCCCAGACTATCCCTACTACATCGGCACGACGCTCGAATTCTTCGACCCGGGCTATCGTGCGGACGCCATTTACAACGCTCTCTCCTCCGGCAGCCACTTAACGGCTGCTGATATGGAACGCCTGCAAAACGACACGCACGACTACCTCGCCATCAAGATCGTCCCTGCCCTGCTTGCCGCTCTGAATGGCCAGGCCCTCACCGCGCAGCAGACCCAGGCCGTCGCGCTCCTGCGCCAGTGGGACGGCGACATGCGTGCGGACTCGCCCGCCGCGACCATCTGGATCCGTTTCTGGATGCGCTACATCTACGACACGTTTAGCCCCTGGTGGGCCGCCGATAAGGTCCCGCCTGCGCAGGATGGCACGCTGCGCCTGCAGCCCGATCGGACGAGCCTCGCAAGCGGTGTGCTCGGCGAGAGCCTGGAAACCTGGACGCTGAGCGACCCGGCAAACAGCGGCTTCACCCTGCCGAGCGGGGGCACTCGCACGGCTCCCACTGTCATGCGCCAGGCATTCGCCGCTGCAGTCGCAGGGCTGGCCAAGCAGCTTGGGCCAGATCCC
>DASVOW010000380.1:0-15313 GCA_036383155.1 Ktedonobacterales bacterium | reverse complement strand
ACCACCAGGATGGCGCCGTCCATCTGCGCCGCCCCGGTGATCATGTTCTTGATGTAGTCGGCGTGCCCCGGGCAGTCGACGTGGGCGTAATGCCGCTGCTCGGTCTCGTACTCGACGTGGGCGATGGCGATGGTGATGCCGCGCTCACGCTCCTCGGGCGCCTTGTCGATCTGGTCAAACGCCGTGTACTTGGCTTTGCCCTGCGTCGCCAAGACCTTGGTGATCGCCGCGGTCAGCGTCGTCTTGCCGTGGTCGATGTGCCCGATCGTGCCCACATTCACGTGCGGCTTCGTCCGCACAAACTTCTGCTTCGCCATGTTGTGTCTCCTTAGCGACACCCGCGATAGACAATCACGGTCTTTGTCGGTCGGTGTCTACCCGGCATGGGGACACGCACCGTTGTGCCCCCATCCACTAGCATTGGGTGCCGGTAGTCCCCGCACCCGATTATGCACGCTATGCTCGCGGTGGCTTGCCGGACGACTTCGCCCGGATCTCCTCGGCGATGTTGCGCGGCACCTCAGCGTAGTGCGAGAACTCCATCGTGTACGAGGCGCGTCCGCTGGTCATCGAGCGCAGCTCATTCACATAGCCGAACATCTCGGCCAGCGGCACATGCGCGCGAATGATTTGCGAGCCGCCGCGCTCCTCCGACCCCTGAATGATGCCACGACGCCGGTTCAGGTCGCCGAGCACCTCGCCGAAGAAGTCGGGCGAGGTCGTGACCTCCACCAGCATGATCGGCTCCAGCAGGATCGGGCTGGCCTTCTGAGCCGCCGCGCGGAAGCCCATCGAGCCAGCCGTCTTAAAGGCCATCTCATTGGAGTCGACTTCATGGTACGAGCCGTCATAGAGCGTGGCGCGCACGTCCACCATCGGGAATCCGGCAATCACGCCGGTCTCCAGGGCTTCCCTCACGCCTTCCTCAGTCGGCTTGATGTACTCGCGCGGCACTACGCCGCCGACGACGCCATTGACGAACTCGAAGCCCTTGCCGCGCTCCAACGGCTCCACGCGTATCCACACGTCGCCATACTGACCGCGACCGCCGGATTGGCGCACGAAGCGCCCCTCGGCTTGCGCCTTCTGGGTGATCGTCTCACGATAGGCCACCTGCGGGCGACCCACGTTCGCGTCCACCTTGTATTCACGCGACATGCGGTCCACGATCACTTCAAGGTGCAACTCACCCATACCCTCGATGATCGTCTGTCCCGACTCCTCATCGGTATGGACGCGGAAGGTCGGGTCCTCCTCGGCCAGGCGGTTGAGCGCGAGGCCCATCTTATCCTGGTCGGCCTTGGTCTTGGGCTCGATAGCGATAGCGATGACCGGTGTCGGGAACTGGATCGACTCCAGCAGCACCGGGTTATCTTGATCGCAGAGCGTGTCGCCGGTGAAGGTATTCTTCAAGCCGACGGCGGCGCAAATATCGCCCGCGTAGATGCGCTCGATGTCCTCGCGGTGATTCGCGTGCATCTGCAGCAGGCGCCCCATCCGCTCCTTCTGCCCCTTGCTCGCATTGTAGGCATAGGAACCAGCAGCCAGCGAGCCGGAATAGACGCGAAGGTAGGTCAGACGACCGACAAACGGATCGGCCACAATCTTGTGAACCAGCGCGACGAATGGCGCGTCATCCGAGACAGTGAGCTGTACCTCTTCGTCGGTCTTGAGCGAGGTGGCGACCGGTGCCGCGATATCCAGCGGCGACGGCAGATAGTAGATGACCGCGTCGAGCATCGCCTGCACGCCCTTGTTCTTCAGGGCGGTGCCACAAAGCACCGGCACGAGCTTGCCCGCGATAGTCGCGCGTCGGAGAGCCGCACGCAACTCGTCGGCGGAGATTTCCTCGCCTTCGAGATACTTCAGCGTCAGCTCTTCGTCGGTCTCGGCGATACGCTCGATCATCGTCTCGCGATGCTTGCGCGCCTCATCGGCGAGTTCCGCTGGAATATGCGAGGCCTCAGACTTCGTACCGAGGTCGTCGACGAAGATAATACCCTGCTGCTCGATCAGATCGATGAAGCCCTTGAAGCCCGACTCCTGCCCAATGGGAATCTGTATCGGCACAGGCGTCGCGTTGAGCCGGTCCGTGATCATATCCACCGTGCGCCAGAAGTTGGCACCGGTGCGGTCCATCTTGTTGACAAAGCAAATACGCGGCACATTATACTTATCGGCCTGGCGCCAGACCGTCTCAGACTGCGGCTCAACGCCGGCGACAGCATCGAAGACGACCACGCCGCCGTCAAGCACGCGCAGAGAACGCTCCACCTCGACGGTGAAGTCAACGTGGCCCGGAGTATCGATGATGTTGATCCGGTGTCCCAACCAGAAGCACGTCGTCGCGGCTGACGTGATCGTAATGCCGCGCTCCTGCTCCTGAGGCATCCAGTCCATCGTCGCGGCACCCTCATGCACCTCGCCGATCCTATGGATCTTCTTGGTGTAGAACAGGATGCGCTCGGTTGTCGTCGTCTTCCCCGCGTCGATATGCGCAATAATGCCAATATTTCGTGTTTTTTCGAGGGGGTATTCTCTGCCCGCCATGAGTTCCTCTTGCCGCTAACCCTACCAGCGGTAATGGGCGAACGCCTTGTTAGACTCCGCCATCTTATGGGTCTCGTCACGCTTACGAATTGTCGCGCCCTGGCCGCTCGCCGCGTCCATCAGCTCGGAGGCCAATTTCTCGGACATCGACTTGCCGGAGCGGTTACGCGCCGAGGCAATCAGCCAGCGCATCGCCAGCGCCAGCTTACGGTCACCGCGGATCTCGACAGGCACCTGATACGTAGAACCGCCTACGCGCCGGGGTTTCACCTCCAGCACGGGCGTCGCCTGGCGCAGCGCCTGCTCGAACACCTCAATCGGACTGCGCTTGGCGCGCTGCTCGATGAGATCGAGCGCATCATAGGTAATGCGCTCGGCAGTGCTACGCTTGCCGTCCCACATCAGTCGGCCAACGAGCCGCGTTACATTCTTATTGTTGTACTTTGGGTCCGGCAGCACGATGCGATGCGGGACCGTACCTCGTCGAGGCATAGGCTGCAATTCTCCTCTTGCACCAGTCTCCGGCTATATAGTCGCGGCGGCGACCACCACACGGGACTCGCGCCACGGTAAACCGTCAAACCATCCGACCGCTAGACAACGCGAAGGGTACCGAGGCATCATGTGCCCCGGCACCCCACTCGTCGGACGTCTTTCCAGGTGTCACGCACCGTTACTTAGTGCGCACCGCGAGTGGACTTGTCTACGCCACTCGCCAGGAGAACATCCGACAACGCTGGCACGATATCTTCGAAACTCGTACACAGCCGTGGTATTTCATCGACCTTGCCGCCCCTGGAGAGATACACACATCTGAGAGACAAGACTCTGCATCTCACATGTAAGCATCACTCGCATCAGCCGCCGGTTTCGACCAACACTATCGCGCAAAGCGAGAGATCGCGGCGCGCTTAGCGCCGCCCCGCAGCCGCACCGGCCTTCGGCCGCTTCGCGCCGTATTTTGACCGGCCCTGGCGCCGCTTCTGCACACCCTCGCTATCGAGGGTGCCGCGCACGATATGGTAGCGGACGCTCGGCAGATCCTTCACACGGCCGCCACGAATCAGCACGACCGAGTGCTCTTGCAGGTTATGCCCTTCGCCAGGGATATACGCCGTCACCTCGTAGCCGTTTGACAACCGCACGCGCGCGATCTTGCGCAGCGCCGAGTTCGGCTTCTTAGGTGTCATTGTGCGAACCTGCGTGCAGACGCCACGCTTCTGCGGTGCGCCACGCAGTCGCTGCGTGCGGTTCTTCAGTGCATTGAATGAGTACTGAAGCGCCGGCGCCTTGCTCTTGCGGACTTTCTGTCCGCGTCCCTTTCGTACTAACTGATTAATTGTCGGCAAATTCTTCGACCCTCATCCGGCCTGGGTAAGCACTCAGGCCGGACGCAACCAACGCTCGCGGTGCTATCGCAAGCGACAAACACCGCGAGCATACATGACGCACGATAAGAAATACTATCACTCTTCTGTGAAACTGTCAACTACTGGTAGGTCATCATAGCCATTGGAGCTACCTGCCCCCACCAGTCCGTTGCTAGCTCCACCGCCGAGGCCAAACGCCGCAAGGCTCGAATTCGCCATCGCAGCGGCAAAGCGCTCGGCGCGCTGGCGATCGCGGAGCTGCCGGCGCTGCTCCACGCCTGTGCCGGCGGGGATCAGCTTGCCGATGATCACGTTCTCCTTCAGACCCACGAGACGGTCCGTCGCACCCGTGATCGCCGCTTCGGTCAGCACACGCGTCGTCTCTTGGAACGACGCTGCCGACAGGAAGCTCTCCGTGTTCAGTGAAGCCTTGGTGACACCCAGCAGCACCGTTTGGGCCGTCGCCGGCTCGCCGCCCTCAGCCAGCACCCGTGCGTTCGTCTCCTCATAGTGGAAACGATCCACAAGGTCGTTTGGCAGCAGATCGGTATCACCTGGCTCGTCGATACGCACGCGCCGCAGCATCTGGCGCACGATGACCTCGATGTGCTTATCATTGATATACACACCAGTCGAGCGGTACACCTTCTGCACCTCTTTGACGAGGTAGAAGTGGACCGCCTCGCGCCCAAGGATGCGCAAGACATCCTGCGGGTCGATCAAGCCGCCGGTCAACGGCTGACCAGCGCGCACCGTCGTGCCCTCAGTGACCGTGATATTGGACGCCGCCGGCACCACGTACTCGCGCTCATCACGCGCCTCTGCCCGTACGACCAGCCGGTTGTCTGCGTTGACAGATACCTCGCCAGCAGTCCGCGCCCGCACCTCGCGCGACGCCTCCGTCGCCTTGGGCTCGGCAGGCAAATGCGCGATCACCTGATTCGCCTCGACATGGTCGCCGTCGCGCACCAGCACCTCACTGCCCTTGGGCAGCGGATACTCGTCCAGCAGCGCCTCCACCGAGACAACCTTCAACTTGCGCACGCCGTTCTCTTCGACGTGCAGATCGACCACACCGTCCAGCTCGCTGACGATAGCCTTATCCTTGGGCGTGCGCGACTCGAAGAGTTCCTCGACTCGCGGCAGACCCTGGGTGATGTCGTCAGACGCGCCTGCGATACCGCCGGAGTGGAAAGTGCGCATAGTGAGCTGCGTGCCAGGCTCGCCAATCGACTGCGCAGCGATGATGCCCACCGCATCGCCGGTCTCGGCCAACTTGCCCGCGCCCAGGTTGCGCCCGTAGCACAGACGGCAGACGCCGTGTGGCGCGAGGCACTGCAGCACCGAGCGGACGTAGATTTGCGTGACGCCCGCGGCAATCATCGCATCCACAATGTCGTCATCCAGCTCGGAGCCGACCTCGATATGCTCGAAGCCCGGCACCGGAGCGGCCAACGTGCGGCCTACGATGCGATTGCGGAACGGCTCGCTCATCTCCTTGCTGTCAGCCTCGGTGATCCAGATGCCTTCCTTCGTGCCACAGTCGTTGATCAACACGATCACATCCTGCGACACATCGATCAGGCGCCGCGTCAGGTAACCCGACTCGGCTGTGCGCAACGCCGTATCGGCCAGACCCTTGCGGGCGCCGTGGCTGGAGATGAAATACTCCATCACGGTCAGGCCGTCGCGGAAGTTGCCGCGCACTGGAATCTCCATGATGCGTCCCGACGGGTCGGCCATCAGGCCGCGCATGCCGGAAAGCTGGCGGATCTGCTGGAACTTCGCCTTGGTCGCACCGGAGTTGGCGATGGTGTAGATCGAGCCGTAGGGATCCAGCACCTTCTGCACGTGCTTCTGGATCTCTTCCGAAGCATCCGTCCAGACCTTCACCGTCTCGCGATAGCGCTCGTTATCGGTGATCAGGCCGTCGCGGAAGTCCTCTTCGAGCTGCGCCACACGCTTATCGGCGTCGGCCAGGATCTGCTCGCGCTCAGGCGGCACGATCACATCGCTGATGGCGATGCTGGCGCCGGCCTTCGTCGCGTAGTTGAAGCCCATGCGCTTGATCTTGTCGGCCAGGTCCGCCGTCTCTTCGCGCCCGTAGAACTTGAAGCACTCGCCGATGACTTGCTTCAGGTTCTCCTTCTTCATTGAGTAGTTCTTGAAGCGCAGGCGCTCAGGCAATGCATCATTGAAGATGATACGCCCGACCGTCGTCTCGACCAGATCGCGCGGCCCCAGCGGCTGCGGTTTGCCCGGCTCAGCAAAGACACGGTCGACACCCAACCGCACCTTGATCTTCGCCTGGAGCGCAATCACGCCGGAGTTGTAGGCCAGCTGCGCCTCGGTCGTGTCGGTGAAGACACGGCCCTCACCCTTCAATTCAGGGCGATCCATCGTCAAATAGTACGAGCCAAGCACCATATCCTGCGACGCGCCAATCGACGGCTCGCCGTGCGCCGGGTGGAGCAGGTTGCGCGCTGAGAGCATCAGCGTGCGCGCCTCCTCCTGCGCACGCTCCGAGAGCGGCACGTGGACGGCCATCTGGTCGCCGTCGAAGTCGGCATTGAAGGACGAACAAACCAACGGATGCAGCTGGATGGCGCTGCCCTCCACCAACACCGCCTCGAACGCCTGGATGCCCAGACGGTGCAGCGTCGGTGCGCGGTTCAGCAGCACCGGATGATTGTGAATCACGTCTTCGAGGACGTCCCACACCTCCGGGCGCACCCGCTCGACGAAGCGCTTGGCGCTCTTGATGTTGTGCGCCAGGCCCTGCTCCACCAGCTTGCGCATCACAAACGGCTTGAACAGCTCCAGCGCCATCTTCTTCGGCAAGCCGCACTGGTGCAGCTTCAAGTCCGGACCAACCACGATCACGGAACGGCCCGAGTAGTCCACGCGCTTGCCGAGCAGGTTCTGGCGGAAGCGCCCCTGCTTGCCCTTGAGCATGTCGGAGAGGCTCTTCAGCTTGTGGTTGCCCGACCCAGCGACCGCGCGACCGCGTCGACCGTTATCGATCAGCGCATCGCAGGCCTCCTGCAGCATGCGCTTCTCATTGCGGATGATGATCTCCGGCGCGCCCAACTCCAGCAGCCGCTTCAAGCGGTTGTTGCGGTTGATCACGCGGCGATAGAGATCGTTCAGATCGCTCGTGGCAAAGCGGCCACCGTCAAGCTGCACCATCGGGCGCAGATCCGGCGGCAGCACCGGCAGCACCGAGAGGATCATCCACTCAGGCCGGTTGCCAGACTTGCGGAACGCCTCGACCACATTCAGGCGCTTGGTGGCCTTCTTGCGGCGCTGGCCGGTCGTCGTGTTGATCTCGTGGCGCAGCTTCTGCGCCAGTTCGTCCAACTCGATATCCGAGAGCAGCGACTGCACGGCCTCGGCGCCCATGCCTGCCTCGAAGATCTCCGGCAGGTCGGGATTCTTGTCGCGCAGGTCATACTCGAAGTCCTTCAGCTCGCGATAGCGCTGCTCCTGGAGCAGGTCGCCCCTCTTGAGGCCTTCGAGATCGCGCCGACTCGCCTCCGTCTGCGCGCGAACGTCATTCGAGAGCGCCACCAGCTTATCCTGGACGGACGCAATCTCGCCCTCGGCGTTCATGCGCGCGCGCTCGGTCTCGCGCTCGGCATCGCTGCGCGCGCGGTCCATCTCTTTGCGCGCCGTCTCCACCACGAGATCGCGGTGCTCCTGCGCGATACGGTCGAGCGTGGCGACGTGCTTGGCGTCGACAGTCTCGCCCTGCTGCGCGATCCGCTCGCCGGTCGGCTCGTAGATCGCGTCCTCCATGAGCACCTTGCCCATGTTGTCTTTGAAGGTGCCGCGCAGACGTGTCTCAGCAGCGCGCGCCTGCTGCAGCTGCTCCGAGCGGTTCAGCTCATTCTGCTCGCGCAGTTCCTCCAGGCGGCGCTCGATCTCGGCGATCGTAGCGTCGCGGCGCTCCTGCACGGCCTGAATCTGCGCCGTGACCGCTTCCTCTTCATCCTGAATGCGCTGCGCGATGCTCTCCTCAATATTGGTGAGAGCTTGGGTGCGCGCCTCCTCATCGACATTCGTCACGACGTAGAGCGCGAAGTACAGGATGCGCTCCAGGTTGCGCGGCGAGAGATCGAGCAACAGGCCGATGCGGCTGGGCGTCCCCTTGAAATACCAGATATGGCTCACAGGCGAGGCCAGCTCGATGTGGCCCATACGCTCACGGCGCACCTTCGAGCGGGCAACCTCTACGCCACACTTGTCGCAGACGATGCCCTTGAAGCGCACGCGCTTATACTTGCCGCAGTAGCACTCCCAGTCCTTTGTCGGACCAAAGATGCGCTCGCAAAACAAGCCATCCTTCTCAGGCTTCAGCGTACGGTAGTTGATGGTCTCCGGCTTGGTGACCTCACCGTAGCTCCAGGAGCGGATCTGCTCCGGGCTGGCGAGACTGATACGGATAGCGTCAAAATCATTTACTTCAAGCATTGGTGGAGACGACGGACCTCACACGCCCAATCATAGCGTGCTGCCCGGCGTCTTTCTCCTTTCCGAATGCCTATTCACAGGCGTTGCCACCGCGGGACGACATTCGCTTGCGCGATGCGTGAGAGGTGGTGGAAGGAGGCCCGCGGCTCCCATCCCACCAAAATCTCCTCTCACCTGGAGGCTTCGCCTACTCGTTCTCGAAGCCGCTGAGATTGATGCCCAACTCCGGCATGACATCACTGCCGGTATCCTCGACGAAGTGAATGCGCTGCTCGTCCTCGTTGAGCACCTCGACATTGATGCCCAGGCTTTGCAGCTCTTTCACCAGCACCTTGAAGGACTCCGGAACACCCGGCTCGAGAATCTGCTCGCCCTTGACGATGGCCTCATAGGTCTTGACACGACCCACCACGTCGTCGGACTTGACAGTCAGAATCTCCTGCAAGATGTTGGAGGCGCCATAGGCTTCGAGCGCCCACACCTCCATCTCGCCAAAGCGCTGGCCGCCGAACTGCGCCTTACCACCGAGCGGCTGCTGGGTGATCAAGCTGTATGGGCCGGTAGAGCGGGCGTGCACCTTATCTTCGACGAGGTGCGCCAGCTTCAGCATATAGATGTAGCCGACCGTCACTTCCGTATCGAACGGCTCACCGGTGCGCCCATCGAAGAGCTGCACCTTGCCCGATCGCGGCAGACCCGCCTGTTCGAGCAGCCGCTCGATGTCATCTTCGGATGCCCCGTCAAAGACTGGCGTGGCCACCTTGAAGCCGAGCGCTTCCGCGGCCCAGCCCAGGTGCGTCTCCATGATCTGGCCGATGTTCATACGGTGCGGCACACCCAGCGGATTCAGGATGATGTCCACCGGCGTGCCATCGGGCAGGAACGGCATATCCTCAATCGGCAGCACACGCGAGATGACGCCCTTGTTACCGTGGCGGCCCGCCATCTTGTCGCCCGCGCCGATCTTGCGCTTCTGCGCAATCGACACCCGCACGAGCTGGTTGACGCCCGGCGGCAGCTCATCGTTGCTGTCGCGTGAGAAGACCTTGACCTCGACGACCTTGCCCTTCTCACCGTGCGGCACGCGCAGCGACGTGTCTTTCACCTCGCGCGCCTTCTCACCGAAGATCGCCCGGAGCAGCTTCTCCTCAGCGGTCAGCTCGGTCTCGCCCTTTGGCGTGATCTTGCCAACCAGGATATCGCCAGGGCCGACCTCAGCGCCGATATAGATGATGCCGCGCTCGTCGAGGTTGCGCAGGCCCTCCTCACCGACGTTTGGAATGTCGCGCGTGATCTCCTCGGGACCGAGCTTCGTGTCGCGCGCCTCTACCTCATGTTTCTCAATGTGAATGCTGGTGAAGAGGTCCTCGCGCACGATGCGCTCACTGATCAGGATGGCGTCCTCAAAGTTGCCGCCCTCCCAGCTCATGAACGCCACCAGGATGTTCTGGCCGAGCGCCACCTCGCCGCTCTCCGTCGCGGAGCTATCGGCCAGAACCTGGCCCTTCGTCACATGGTCGCCCTTGTTGACGATTGGCCGCTGGTTGATGCAGGTGCCCTGGTTCGAGCGAACGAACTTGCGCAGCTTATGCACATGCTCCACGCCCTCATTATCGAGCACGACGATCTGGCGAGCGGTCGCGCTGACCACTTCGCCCTCCTCCTGCGCCAGCATCACCTGGCCGGAGTCAACCGCCACCTGGCGCTCGATGCCTGTCCCCACGATGGGGGACTGCGGGCGCAGTAGCGGCACCGCCTGACGTTGCATGTTCGCGCCCATCAGAGCGCGGTTCACGTCGTCATGCTCCAGGAATGGGATCATCGCAGCGGCGACACTCACCGTCTGCTTTGGCGCCACATCCATATAATCCACGCGCCGGCTCGACTCCTGCACGAAGTTGCCACCGTACCGCGCGAGCACACGATCGCTCCTGAAGTGCCCATCGGGATCGAGCGGCACGTTCGCCTGCGCGATCACGAAGCGCTCCTCGTCATCTGCTGTCAGGTAATCAACCTCGGTCGAAACCCACGGCTGCAACGGGACCACTTTGCTCTTGAGCGCCTTCGCCAGCTTCCCCGCCAGTGCCTCGTCGATCGGCGTTCCCGCCTTCGCCAGCACTTTGCCGTTCTCATCCTGCACGTCGCGCTCAACGATGCGCCCCACAATCTCAGGATGATCGGCGGGCAGGCTATGATACACCCGGCGATAGGGCGTCTCGATGAAGCCATACGGGTTGATCTGGCCGAACGTCGCCAGGTTGCCGATCAGACCGATGTTCGGGCCTTCCGGCGTCTCAATCGGGCAGATGCGGCCATAGTGCGAATGGTGGACATCGCGCACGTCGAAGCCAGCGCGGTCACGCGACAAGCCACCCGGACCCAACGCCGACAGACGGCGCTTGTGGCCAATCTCGGCCAGCGGATTCGTCTGGTCCATGAACTGCGAGAGCTGGCTGCCGCCGAAGAACTCCTTCATCGCAGCCACCACCGGGCGAATATTGATCAACTGATTTGGCGACGCCTGGGACGGATCCTGGATGATCGCCATGCGCTCCTTGACGACGCGCTCCATACGGAGCAGGCCGACGCGGAACTGCGTCTGGATCAACTCGCCCACGCTACGCACGCGGCGGTTGCCCAGATGGTCGATGTCATCCTTCTTGCCCTTGCCTTCGTCCAGCTCCACCAGACGCCGCAGGATCGCGATCGCGTCCTCCTGCGTCAGCGTGCGGATCGTCTGCGGGATGGCAAGATCCAGCTTGCGATTCAGCTTATAGCGCCCGACGCTGCCAAGATCGTAGCGGCGCGGGTGATAGAACAGGTTGTAGACCAGCGTGCGCGCGTTCTCCAGCGTCGCCGGATCGCCCGGGCGCAGCTTGCGATAGACCTCCAGCAGCGCCTCTTCGGGTGTCTTCACAGCGTCCTTATCGAGCGTCGTCGTAAGGAACGGGCTGACATATTTGCGCCCCTGTGCATCCTCGAAGGTAAACGCCTTCAAGATGCCCTCGTCGGTGCGCAGGTCGGGCGTCTGGTCGGTCTTGCCCTGGTCGCGGTCGCCGATGGCGCCCATCGCGCGTAGCAGCGTCGTTATAGGAATCTTGCGCTTACGGTCGATCTTGACCGAGAGCAGATTCTTGTTGCTGGTCTCGAATTCCAGCCACGCGCCGCGATTTGGGATCAACTTCGCAGCGAAGAGCTGGCGGCCCGTCGTTGGGTCCTCATCGGCGGTGTAATACACGCCAGGGGAGCGCACGAGCTGGCTGACCACCACACGCTCGGCGCCATTGATGATAAATGTGCCTTCCTTCGTCATCAGCGGGAAGTCGCCCATGAAGATCGACTTCTCCTGGATCTCGCCTGTCTCCTTATAGGTCAGGCGCGCTGTGACGTAGAGCGGCGCGGCATAGGTCGCGTCGCGCTCGCGGCACTGATCCTCGGTATACTTCGGCTCGCCGAAGGGATTATCGGGGATGATGAATTCGAGCTTGAGATTTTTGCTGGTGAAATCCTCGATAGGAGAGATTTCGGCAAAGAGCTCGCGCAACCCCTCGCGTTTGAACCACTCAAACGAGTCAAGCTGCACCTGGATGAGGCTGGGCATCGGGCGGATATCAGGGATTCGCGCGAAGCTCACGCGCTCGGGGAGCGAAACGGCCGTGCTCAGTGCCATGCGTGCGTTACTCCTCTCGCCAATCGTCCACGCCGGATGGCATGGATCTCCCGCTTCGCCAGGCTCGCGGCATCTCATCAAGAGACGCCACACGCGCAGGCACGCGAGACGATGGGCAGCACTTCAAGGGTTTCGATACAGGATTCGGGCTGTCCGACATAGGAACCGGACGCGCTGGTGGTGCGAAGACCGCCGCGCTCTGGCATCCACACCATCGTGGAGACCGTACAATGCAGCCAGCGGCGCGCCAATTGACAAAGATAACTACAAAGAGGTCGCCTGCCTGCTGATGTCAGCCCACATCCGACCGGGAAGCCGGATGCACTGGATATGGCAGCGCCGGATGTATGATGATGCTACTATAAGGTGTAGAATTGGACGTGCGACGCGGCCAGCGGCGCGCGCTGCCGTGTAGTGAGGTTTCGAGAAGGATTCCGTCAAGGGTGTTTTCGATGCCCATCGGAGAAGCTGAGTACCTGTTGTGCATAGCGCCTTTTCCGTGTAATATTAAGGACATCACCCAGAGCCGTCACGTCACGTGGGCGATTCACAGGAGAGACAAATAGGCTACCACCTCACAAACAGCGAATAGACGCGCCAAGACGCCCATCATCTGCTGAAAGCGACAATGAGCTTCGATCTCTATGGCACGCAAATCGTCATATCGTGAGAGGGAGCCAAGGGTCCTCGCTGCGGAACCACTCGTGTATCGCGACACCTGCCCGCGCCCCAAAACAGCGGCTGAACTGCTTGCCATCTGGAGCTACCAGCGTTTGTAGATACTAACGCGCACTGCCCGTCCACACCGTGCGCAAAACACCGCGAGATACAAATATATCATAGTATTTGCAAGATGTCAAGAAGCTATTTCCCGATTTCCCCCTCTATCTCGTAGGTATGCACGAACTCGACCAGCTGTTCGAGGTGCTCCACCGGCGTCGCCGGCAACACGCCATGCCCCAGGTTGAAGATATGCCCCGCTCTGCCAGCCGCGCGCCACAGTACGTCCTCCGCCTCCGTGCGCACTACCTCCCACGGCGCCAGCAGCACCGCCGGGTCGAGGTTCCCCTGCACCCCCACACGCTCAGGGCCACCTACGCGCGCCCACCCTTCATCCAGCGGGAGATGCCAGTCAAGCCCGATGACATCGCCGCCCGCCCCGGTCATCAGCTCTAGTAGCGGAGCCGTGCCCGTGCCGAAGTGGATCAGCGGCACTCGCTGGCTCATGTCGTCCGCACCGCGCAACGTGTCGAAGATGCGCCGCACGTGCGGCTGGACGAAGCGCGCATAGTCGCGCGTGCTGAGACAGCCAACCCAGCTATCGAAAAGCTGGAACACCTGGATACCTGCCGCGATCTGCCCCTGCGCGAAGCCAATGATGATCGTCGTCAAGCGCTCCATCAGCGCGTGCCAGAGCTGCGGATCGCTGTACATCAATTGCTTGGTCCGTGCGAAGTCACGCGACGGCTTCCCCTCGACCAGATACCCCGCCAGCGTAAACGGCGCCCCGGCAAAACCGATCAACGGCTTGCCCGTAGTCGCCAGCTCGCGCCGCAGCAAGCGAATTGTCTCCTGCACATATGGAATATCAGCCTCTGGCTCCAGGGGACGGAGCGCTGCCAGATCAGCCGCTTCACGGATCGGATGCGCCACCACCGGACCCGTCCCCTCGACGAGATCCAGGTCCACCCCGATGCTCACCAGCGGCAGCATGATATCAGAGTAGAGGATTGCCGCATCCACATCCAGCCGCCGCACCGGCTGGAGCGTCACCTCGGCGCACAATTCCGGCTGCCGCGCAATCTCAAAGAGGGTATGATGCCGCTTGATCTCGCGATATTCGGGGAGCGCCCGCCCAGCCTGACGCATAAACCACACAGGCGTCCGGTCCACTGGCTCGCGCCTGCACGCTCGCAACAAACGATCTGGCTGTGTCTGCATGAATAACGCTATCTTTCCCGCGCAGCATCTACCGCGTCATCTGGCTACTTCACATACGCAAGGCACATAAGCCCTGCCGCACCCCTAGATTATACCGACCCCAGGCACGCTTTCCACCACGTGCCACCAATCAACAAAAATACAAATTCCCGCCTGTCCCCTTTGAAACGTAAGCAATTCCTTACAGGAATACATGTAGTGACAACGCCATGGCACATCACCTCACATTCCCGGCGGTTGTCTCGTTTCGTGACACAGCAGCACGGTGGAGGTATCGCACATAGCCAATCTCACACGTCCAGGCAATTACCATTCCGGTGAGTGGTCAGGCGAAGGCGCTCGACTTCCATGCGAATACGCTGTCATTGGATCTACAATTGATAACACGCCTGATAACACGCCGTTTCAGCACGTCACTTACCTCATTTACCTCGCTCTGCCGTCTATGAGCTTCGCCACTGGCATGCTCACATGGACATTGCAACACTACGCATATACACGTAGTATACTACGTGTATATGCACGCCTCATGCACGAGTGCGCCCGCAACCGATCGCTGAAGTACGCGTTTGGAGGGGGCTATGCCGCAACAGCCAGTTCCTCATCACGTCGAGGATGAACAGGCATCACGCCCATCGTCTCGCAAGCAGACACGGCAGTCCCGCTCCTGGCTAGCAGGGCTCGTTGCGCGTGACCCGCGACTCTACGCGATTTATGTCGAAGTGCGCCCGCAACTGCTGTTAGCCACACTCGCAGCGCTCTTGGTTGGCGTGGCAAACGCCCTCCTGCCCGATGCCCTCACGGTGGGGCCACCCTGGTTACTGCTCGCCATCACAGGAGCTGTCGTCGTGCCGCTGTTCTATGCACTCCTCTTTCGCTCACTGCCGCATCGGTTGGTACGCAGCATTCGCTTTGGGCTGCAAGTGGTCTTGACCCTGGCCCTACTTGGTTCCATTTCCTTGCTGATCGCACAGCTACCCAACCTGAAGGTTGGCGGCGAACTCCTACGGTCTGGTGGATTGCTCTGGGTTAGCAATATCGTCATTTTCGCCCTCTGGTATTGGGAAATCGATGGCGACGGCCCCATCGGCCGCCATCTCCGCGGACACCCAGCCAGCGACTTCCAGTTTCCGCAGCAGGCGGGTGGACAATCCTGGGCGCCAGGATTTTTCGATTATCTCTTTCTCGCCTTCTGCTCGGCGACCGCGCTGAGCCCTGCCGATACCATGCCACTGACCCAGCGCGCCAAGCTGCTGATGATGCTGCAAGCGGTGATCTCGCTCACGCTGCTGGCGCTGCTCATTGCCCG
>DASVOW010000379.1:0-2707 GCA_036383155.1 Ktedonobacterales bacterium | reverse complement strand
AGCTGGAGGCGCAGGCGGCGCGCACGATTGCCGAGCGGGGGGTGCAGTTGGTGGGGACGGCGCATGGGCGCACCCTGGAGAACCTGCTGGCCAACCCGACGCTCTCCGACCTGGTGGGAGGGGTGCAGGCGGTGACGCTGGGCGATGAGGAGGCGCGGCGGCGTGGCACGCAGAAGACGGTGTTGGAGCGCAAAGCGCCCCCCACCTTCGATGTCCTCGTCGAGCAGGAAACCTGGCAGCGCGTCATCGTTCACCCTGATGTCGCCGGCGCTGTGGATGATTTGCTCCGCGGCCACATGCCCATCGCCGAGCAGCGCGACCGCGACGAGCACGACCACGTGACCACGCGCCAGGTCAGCGCAGGCGGCGAGGATGCCGCCGCTACCGCACGCGCCTTTGGTGTCGAGTCGTTCGGCGGCAGAGGTGGCAGTGGCTGGTCCTCATGGGAAGCCACGCGTGACATGCGCTCCGGCAAGGTGCGCGCGTTGCGCGACCCGCGCCGCGCGGTCGAGCCGGTTCCGCTCACCGAGTTGGACGACGATGACGACGCGCTGGACTATGAGTTGGAGGAGCCAACCGGCACAGCCGGACCGCAGCGCCTGCCCGGCACGCTCGGCGGCTCGCTCGGTTCCAGCAGCGCGAAGCGCGCCAAGCCGTTGCGCATCTACCCGTTCGGCATTAGCCGCGAGCGGTTGGAGCAGTCGGCACGCCAGCTCCACGTTCCCGTCGAGATCAGCCGGGATCAGCACAGCGCCGACGCGGTGATCGCCCTCAAGACGTTCTACCGGCGGCAGTCCGATCAACTCCGCAACGCCGAGAGCGAGCGCAAGCCGATCTACATCCTGCGCACCAACACCGTCGCGCAGATGCAAGAGTGCCTCGCGCGCATCTTCGAGTTGCGCCAGAGCGAGCTGTCGCTGGCGAACGGCGGCTCGAAGAACATGACGACGCAGGCGATGCAAGAGACGGAAGACGCCATCCACCGCATGCTCAACAACAACGCCGGTCGGCTGGAGCTTGCCCCGCAAAACGCCTTCGTGCGTCGCTTGCAGCACCAGATCGCCGGGCGCTACAACCTGGAGTCGCGCAGCCACGGCAAAGAGCCGAACCGCCGCGTGCAAATCTTCGCCCGCTAACACGCTGAGCGGGTAGTTGGCAGTTCCAAACGAGGGAGCCGCGCATCCAATGCGGCTCCCTCGTTGCCGTAAAATGCTCGGCGTGTGCTATACTTCTTACGTTGTGGCACGGTTTGCCAGCATCGACATCACCCGGCATAGTGAGGATGTCTGCGGATGTTAACGCCGCGCCTGCATGTGCGTTCCCTCAAATAGAATGCACGCGGGCAAGGCGATCCGCTTGGCATCAAAACTGCTCGGTAGAAACAATACATTACGGTCCACTGGTTGACCGGAGTAGGGATAATTCTCGTTGTGGGGCACCCATGTCGTGGAAGGTTCTGATCGAGCGGGGTAACCTGGAGTTCAGCGCCGCGCATTTCATCACATTCGAGGGCCAATGCGAGCCGCTGCACGGCCATAACTATGGCGTGCGGGTCGAGGCGTCCGGCGACTTAACGCCGGACAGCTATGTGATCGATTTCGTAACGCTGAAAAACACCGTTCGCACCCTCATCAAAGAATGGGACCACCGTTTCCTCCTTCCTCTCAACAGCCCACATCTGCGCGTTACCGAGCGCGACGATGCTTGGGAGGTAGAATACGACGCCCACAACCGCTATGTGCTCGCGAAGCTGGCGGTCGTGCCGCTACCGGTGGATAACGCCACAGCGGAGCGGCTGGCTGAGCAGCTCGCGTTGCGTATCGTGGCCGCGCTCACCGAGCGCGGTGTCGCGCATTCCCTGCAGCGACTGACCGTAGGCATCGAAGAGACGCAGATGCAGGCTGCCTTCTATACCCTCGATCTGCGTCGCGCGGATGGCATGCTCCACGAGCGCCCGCCTGGCTGATATCCCCACCCTTCCCGCGCGTCACTCCCGCATAGCCTCCTTCACTGGCGGCTCGGATGGGGCGTCTTTGCGGCTCAAATTATGCGAGCGGTATTCTAGTGTTAACGGCGTGCATTTCCTTCTCTATATGATCTCCATAGTTCAGGTATATGCATGCCCTATGAGGCCTTCCTGGGGCCTCCCACAGCCAACGCCGGCTGGGAGCAACGGTGCTCCATCAGGCCAACGCAGGCTAACCTGTCAGGAGGATGTACTTCAGTGGCGATCAAAGAACCCGAGGTCCTCAACCCTTTCCATGTGGCGGTCGCGCAATTTGACGCAGCCGCCGACCGTCTGAACCTCAGCCAGGATTTGCGCGCGATCCTGCGCGCCCCCAAACGGGAGCTGACTGTTAACTTCCCCGTCCGCATGGACGATGGCCGCGTCGAGATGTTCACCGGCTATCGCGTGCAGCACAACATCAATCGCGGTCCTGCCAAGGGCGGCATCCGCTTCGATGCCAACGTCTCGCTCGACGAAGTGCGCGCCCTCGCGATGTGGATGACCTGGAAGTGCGCCGTTGTCAATATCCCCTTCGGCGGAGCCAAGGGCGGCGTGATTGTCGATCCGCGTGCGCTCTCCCGCCCCGAGCTGGAGCGCCTGACCCGTCGCTACGCCACCGAGATCGCCGGTATCATCGGACCTGAGAGCGACATTCCCGCCCCCGACGTCAACACCAATCCCCAGGTGATGGCCTGGATC
>DASVOW010000378.1:0-1909 GCA_036383155.1 Ktedonobacterales bacterium | reverse complement strand
GGCGCGGCCGACGCGGCAGGTCAGCCCGACCACCTCGCCGCGGCGGTTGCGCATGGCGCTGATGCGGTGCAGCGTGCCGCCGATGCCGGCGCGGTTGTCGTCGCCAAATTCGCCGACCCGCTCCACCACATACCCCAGGTCTTCGAACGTAATCGGCGTATTACTCAGGATCACCTCCCGCTTTGGGAAACGGCCCTCGGGCAGGCGCCCAAGGTCCAGGACAATCTCGAGCAAGTCGGCGCGATCCTCCAGTTGGGTGATGGCCTCGCTGACGCGGGGCGGCAACACAGTGAGAAGGGTGTCGAGATCGTCAGTGATCGCTTGTTGCATAATGTGTCTTTTCACCTTTGCTGTAGGGGGTGTGGGCCGTCCCAAGCCCTTTGACCCCACCATAAACAACCCGTGGCTCCGCCAGGGCGGGGACCTCACGGTTCCGCAGCGCACGCATCGCTAGATGGCGCACAAGCAGCGCGTGTGTCGCACAGTGTTCGAAGCCGGCTCTGCGCAACGCGTCGATGCCTGGACCCTCGTACTCGCGTACCTGGGAGATGACGTCGCGCGGGGCTTCACGGGCCAGCATCTGCAGCCCGAAACGCACCAAAGCGAGTGCCATGCCAGGTTCGTCGGGATGAGCCATAGACCAGAGCTGGTGTGGCTGGGAACCGCGCCCGTAGCGCAGTCGTATCCATCCACCAAGCCGGACGCCGCGATCGTTGACGAAGGCGTGGCTGGCCGGCTCGATCAGCGGTATGCGCCAGGTGCGCCCACCGCCAGCGCGCGTATGTATGAACTCGTCGTTTGTAAGACTCTCGGCTACCTGCACGCGCCGGGGCGTGCAGGCATCGTAGAGCCGGAGCAGGCCCCACTCATCGTGGCGGTGCCAGGGGCGCAGCGACAGATCTGGCGCGCCTATCGAGACGCCACCGAGATGCGGGTTGCCGCCAGGCTCGCTCTCGCCACTTCCAGTGTTGCCGGTGGGTTGTCCGTCGGGGCGCCTCCATGCCTCTGGAGCGCGTTGCGCTGCATCCGGCGCGGTGGCAGTGGTGCCGACGGTGGCGCCGGAGAGCAGGCTCACGCGCTCAACTGGCTGGGCATGCGCACTGCGCTCGAGCTGCTCCAGACCGTGCTGCGCGGAGGGCAGCCAGTAGGTCAACTCGCGTGCGTAGCGCTGGAAGCCCAGCTTGCCAAAGATCTCGACTTCGGGCCGCTCATCCTCGACGCGGGCGAAGAAGCGATGGACGCCACGCATCAACGCGGCGTTGAGGGCATACTGCACAAGCTCCATCAAGACGTCGTTTTGCGCGACGGTGGGGGGCTGGCCACCAGGAGCCGTCATGGCGCCGAGGTAGACGAGGTCCCATGCTTCGGAGCCAGGGCGCGGCTGACCTTGCGCGACGCCCAGGAGATGCCAGCGGTCTTCGCAGATCCAGGTGTGAGCGTTGGGGGTGAACGGCCAGAGCGCGCTGAGGAGGGCAGCAATGCTGCTCCGAGGCTCTTCCGACTCCGGAGCGATCACGAAGTTCGCGAATTCACCATGCCGCGCTCGAACTCGCCGGTCAAGCGCGTACACGATACCCGGCAGATCAACGTAGGGTACTGGCCGAATCATCCAGTATCGCAACCCCCTAGCGCGGTCCTTCTGACCCGCACGACGCTGTGCGAGCAGGATCGCAAGCACCTTCGCGACGTCCGCCAGACCTGACGCGCCTGATCGCCCATGTCCTGGGCACTCGGGCTAGGCGTGGGCCGCCTGGACGATGCGAAGGAAGTAGTCGTGAAAGCGTGGGTCGCCTGTCACCTCCGGATGGAATGCTGTGCCAAGAAGCTGGCCCTGGCGCACCGCTACGATGGTTCCCTGGCCATCGCCGGGCGTGTCGTCAAGACGAGCCAGCACCTCGACCGCTGGACC
>DASVOW010000377.1:0-2636 GCA_036383155.1 Ktedonobacterales bacterium | reverse complement strand
TCGAACGCGGCGAGCCGGCCGCTACAGTCGCGTATGCGACAGGATTCGCCAGCCAAAGCCACTTCACCGAGCGTTTCCGCCGTACCATCGGCGTCACTCCGGGCCGGTATCGCGAGATGTTCCAGGGATGAGCGCGTCTGAGCGATAAACCTGTGATGAGAGCAATATTCTGATAGACCTCCGCAGCCGCAACGGCTTATCCTCCCCACTAGCAAACTGGACGGCTTCGCAGCCAACACTAGTGGGGAGAGTATGTCTCTATGCGCTTCGATACCAAGATCGCGATTGTGCTGCGCGCGGATCTGCCTATGTGGCAGCAGTTGAATATGACGGCGTTCCTCACCAGCGGGATCGCCGCTACTGTCGAGGGGGTCACCGGCGAGCCGTATGTAGACGGCTCCGATCAGCGATATCTGCCGATGTTTCGACAGCCTGTGCTCGTCTTTGGCGCGACGGCGGAGCAGATCCGCGTGGCCTACGAGCGCGCACTTGCCCAGAAGCTGCGCATCGCGATCTTCACCGAGGATCTCTTTGCTACCAACCACGATGAGGCCAACCGTGCCGCCGTGCGAGCGGTGCCAAGCACGGATCTGCGCCTGACGGGCCTGGCGCTGCGTGCGGAGCGCAAGCTGGTAGATGCCGTCGTCAAGGGCCTCTCGCTACACGAATAACAGTAGTTGCGTGCTCCGGCCTTTTAAGGCCAAGAGCACTGCTAGAAGCCGAACGTTACCGCAGTGTTTGACTCGATGGGCTGGTTGTTGATGACTGGCTTCTTGTTGCCGATGAGCTGGTTGTAGGTGTCCGCGTCGGCGATCTGGGTGGTGTTGGTATTAGGGTTCTTGGCGTTGATCTGGTTGTCGATGTAGACGGTGAGGCGAGAGACTGCGCCTGGCTGCTTCTCAACGGTCATGGTGTAGGTGCCGTGGCCGTTGGCGTCGCGGGTGAAGGCGTGCGGTGTGTACCACTCGATGTAGATGGTCTGCGTGTGTGCCGGCGAGTCTTGGTGGGAGCACTGGTCGTGCTCTGCTGCAAGACTACTTATATATAGACCATTATCCAGACCACAACGCAGGAATATCGCGCCCATGATCATTGAGCGACCCGGCACATCGCTGGCAAGCACAGGGTCACCTAGGCTGTGTGTTCCATCCTCGCCACAGTCAGCGACAGCAGCCGACGAATGAGGAGTACAAACTACTTGGGTGCCATCTTTGTAGATAAAGGGCGGGTTCAACCCGCTATAGCCGAGAATCGTGGCGTCAGCAGGCAGATAGGTGCGCTGTACGTCGCTATAGTCGTCGAATGGAATCTGGCCGGGGTCGACCGGGTTGAAGATGTTGCGCCCTCCCTTTTGGTAGGTGACAGCGATGCGCAGGTGATGGAGCGCGCCGCCGTTGGGCAGCAGCGTGACGTAGTCGGTCTGCGTCTCAGTGACATACGCATTGGACTTATTGCCGCTGTCGTTGGTGTCCACCACGAAGAAGCCGTCGCCGCTGCCAGTGTTGATGGTCGAGGCGAGGCCAAGCTGGCGCAGGATGAGCTCAGCATGCGGATCGTCGAAATAGATCTGCAGCTCTTTATCCTTGATCGCCTTCTCGGCGACGGTCAGGATCGGCTTGAGCTCGGAGCCGTGCAGTGTCTTGATCTTGTTGAGCAGGGCGGCGGCAAGATCATGGGTGAAGCTCTTGCGGTCTGTATCAGCCTTCGCCTTACCGCCAAGCTGGTACTCGTGGATATCGTGCTCCAGCGACTCCGCTGTTACCGGGGTGGGTTTGTACTGCGGCAGCGAGAGCGGCCCAAGCACCTTTGGGTCGAGCAGCATCTCGATCAGCACCGGCGTGAAGGCGATCATACCCTGGAGCTTGCCGTTGTTTGGCACTTGGCCGGGGGTATCTCTCACGATTTGCATCGCATTGCGCGCATTCGTTGGGAAATCCGGCGAGAGGCCGGAGTCACGCAGGCCCCAAGCAATGGTACACGCGGGGTCGCCACGCCCGTAGGGGAACCACCAGAAATATTGCGGTGGCTGCGGACCCATGTTTATGCAGTTGCTAGGGTTTTGTTTATCCGCCGCTGTCACGAGCGAATCGTAGTAGTTCTTGTCAATGTCATAGGTGTTTTTGAGCGAGAGCTGGTTCGTCTTTGACTGCTTGCCACCTTCGAGCGTGAGGAAGCCGTAGTTGCCCATGAAGCCGCCGATGGGACGCAGCTCGGTACGGTCCATGGCGACGACGAGATAGTTTGCCGGTTGGCCGATGCCAAGGAGCGCTGGCGCGCTGTCGAGCAGCGTGTTGAGCTCGGAGAGAGCTGCCTGCCCTGTTGGGAGCAATTGGAGATACTGGTAGTATTTACTGCCGGGCTTCAACTGGCTGGGCAGTGCGTTGGGGTCCAGTGCCTGGAATGCCTGGATGGCATTCTGCACGCGCCCTGTGGCGTCGTTGAGCACGGCGCGCGCCTGAGTGATGTCTTGCATCGTCAGGCCGGGAGTTCCTGTGTCGGCGGCGAGCGCGCCACCCTGCAGCGGGGTCAGCAGCGTCTGCGCCACTTGCAGCCCTTCGTCGGCGGAGGCTGTCAGGTCGAAGCCGATGCGCGTGAGCAGCCGGTAGTTGCGCATCTGCGGGCTGACGGCAGCCAGC
>DASVOW010000376.1:0-1887 GCA_036383155.1 Ktedonobacterales bacterium | reverse complement strand
GAAGCCATGGAACGTGTCAGACCCGTAGGTGGCGATCAGATAGGCGATGAAGGAGCGCGACTCGGCGTACGCCAGATAGTCCGTGTCGCGGTCCGTGGGATAGTCGTGCACGAACTGCTGCAGGATATCGACCGGATGGCGGGCGGCCACCGCTTTGGCGAGCGCATCGTCGTAGGACCTGGTGTACCGGCTGTTGGGTGGCTCGTCATAGGCGGCAAGACCCTCGTCGAGCCAGCGGGGATAGAAGGAGATGTAGGGTTCCAGGTGACCGCTATCTTCATTCTGATGAAAGACGATATGGGTGAGTTCGTGGGGTAGATCGTTGACGGCTCCCTCGTCACCCTGATCAGCGCTGGTGAGATAGATGGTGTTGTGCACAGGATCGGCCAGAGCAGCGGTTTCGGCGGGATTGGTAACGGGGGCTCCGGCCAGGAAGTCCTGGCGGGAGCTGTAGATGTAGATATCGACGCGATGGATGAGGGAGAAGCCGAGCGTGTCGCGGACGGGATGCTGGAGCGCCTGCTGGGCCTGCGCAATGTAGCCCTGGGCGAGGTTCTCAGCTCGGTTGTAGTAGTGGATGACGAGCAGCCCATCGGCGGATTGCACTGTCTTGAATGGGAAGTGGCCCGGCGGAGGGTTGTGCTGGGCCGCGACAGTGGCAACGTGTCCCACCGCTGGTGCGAGCCTCTGGTCGAGCAGGCGAGGCAGGAGAAGCGCACGGCTCTGGTGGACAGGCGCCGCGTTATCGGCTTCGGCTCGCGCGGCCTGCGCCGGCTGCACGTCCCACGCGAGTGACACGAGCAGCAGCAACAGTAGGGCAATCAGCAGGGCAAGCGCGGGTACGGGCCGCGCTTGCTTCCACCCCTTCAGCGATTGGGTTGGCATAGTCGGCGTTTGTAGCATATGTCGTTCCTGTTTCCACACATTCTTTCTGATCTATGGTGTAGAACGGACGAGATTGCATGTGTGGGCGGACGACTCCGGGCGCGTGGGCAGACTAGGGGGATTGACGCGGCGGGTGGGCGTGGCGCGGGCTGGCGCTGTCGTCGATGTAGCGCCCGATCAGCTTCATGGCGATGCCAAGGGCGATGATGACGGCGGCGTTGACGGCTAGCTCAACCATATCGCCTTTGAACTGCGCGTCGCCGATGTCACTCTTGGCGTTGATGGAGAGGCGGGCGCCGACGGCGAGGATGCCCCGTGTGGCGGAGATGATCCCGATGAAGAGGAAGGGCTTGAGGGTTGTCTCCTTGTCGCGCAGGTGGTGGACAACGGTGCCAAGCACCTCCATGATGATCAGGGTGAGGAGGAGGTCGCTGACCAGAGTGATGACATCCTGCGCGCCGAGGCTCTTATCGACGAGAGGGCTAAGGCTGAAGCCGGATGGGGTAAAGACCTGACTGAGAAGCTGGGTGGCGAAGAGGTAGATGCCATAGGCGAGGGAGAGCAGCGCGGCCAGGCAGAAGCAGGCACCGACAAGGACGTACACGAAGGTGTCGATGCTTTCTAGCAGCCGGGTCCAGATGGTGTTGGGTTGGTCTTCGTGGCGGCGTCGTCTGCGGGATTCCTTGACGCCGTGGGGTTGGGCGGGATCACTGGTGTCCTGGGGATTGTCGTGCGCCGCTGCTGTGGCGACGCCGAGCTGATGTGAGTTTTCGTCGGTCGTCTCACTGGTATTCACAAACACGCCTCCGTGGAGAGCGAAAGTGGGGCCTTGCGGGTATGACACGCACCCGTTGTGCGCGCCGCCGAAACTCGCCCGCGCGCTTCTGATCCTGTGGAGTAGCGGGCGGAGTGGTCCCCATGGAGAAGCATAGTCCGCGGATGCAATAGGAGCCAGGCACCGCCGACAAGTTCTTTGTGGACGGTAATGGAGCCATGAGCGGC
>DASVOW010000375.1:0-5509 GCA_036383155.1 Ktedonobacterales bacterium | reverse complement strand
TCGCCGTACCCTCCGTGCTGCTTCCGCTATCCGTCATGCGTTGTGTTCCGCCTTTTTCAGTGGATTGTCCTCTAACGATACGCTCTGCAGAGCGATTGCGCCAGCAAAATGCCGTTTGGGTGACCGGTTTAGCACGTTTTTTGGCGACACCATATTGTCTCGATTCTCTCGTACCAGATGCTATGGACTGCGTAAGTTGGCACGGCCCGTGCAATAGAGATGATCAGAAATACACCCGTACCAGGATCGCTGCTCAATCCGAGGGCGGATACGGTAGCACTTCACCGAGAGGATGATTGACAATGTTGCCACAGGAATATTCGAACAACAATGGTAAACCAGCGACCCTTAGCGGCAACTTTAGTGCCGTCGAGATCGCTCGGTTGACAGAGTTGCGGCATAATTTCTTCGCACACACCGAGTATCTGGAGCGCGTCATCGACGAGCGCCGACTTGAGTTTGCACGCTGGCTGCTCGATCATGGCAAGTTGAGCGAAGCGAATTCACATCCCTAAGGCGGAGCGAATAGCGAAGGTCGCACGTGGCCGTACGCAATTGGCGGTGCTCGTGCGTCACGCCACGCTTGGCTACTGGCAGGGATACACAGGCTAGCGCAAGGATGCCCGTGCGGGTGCAGGAAGCCGGAGTATTTCCACACATGATGTGATGGATGCTCTCGCCCTCGTCTCATTCCGGTTGTATGCGCGCGGTTTCACTTACTCCGTTGTTTGAGTGTAGTGCACGCTCCAACTACCTGTATTGTGTTGGCCGATATCTATGCTCCCGCTTGTTCGCCTTGCGCGGGTGTAGTTGTCTCCTCGGGTAAGAGACGCTCGAATACCTCGTTGCCAAGCAATCTGCCCCGTTCGGTCAGGCGTAAGCGGTCGCCTTGCGTCTCTAGCAATCCATAGGATCGTACCTCGGAGAGCTGTGCACCGAAGACGTGCTCGAAGGCGCGACCGAAGCGGCGCTCGAAGGCGCGCAGGTCCAAGCCATCTACCAGACGTAGCCCCAGTATCGCGGTCTCGGCCATCTCCAGTTTGTTGGAAATGTCCTCCAACTCGACAGTAGCAGCGGCAGGCAGCTTCGGTGAGAACTGCCACTGGATGACTGGCTCTGCCATAGAGAGCCGGCTTCTGCGCAAGACGCCTAGCTGGTGCTGGTGGATGTCCTCACAGGGAATGCGCGAGGCGGCAGTGGCCTGGACACGCGCAATGTAGTCGTGGATGGGGCGTGCTTCGGAATAGCGCTGGTGGGCATACGAGCCATGGGCACCAGCACCAAGGCCGATGTAGGGCAGGTTGTGCCAGTAGGTGAGGTTGTGGCGGCATTCGTGTCCAGGGAGCGCCCAGTTTGAGATTTCGTAGTGATGGTAGCCTGCCTGCGCGAGGCGAGCCTGAGCTAATTCGTACATGTCGGCGGCTATATCTTCGTCCGCCGGTTGGACGCGGCCCTGCTCGACCCAGCGGAAGAGCGGCGTTCCCTCTTCGACGATCAGTGAGTAGAGCGAGAGGTGCTCTGGGGCGAGCGCCAGCGCGCGGTCGAGTGTGGCGGACCAGGTATCGAGCGACTGGCCGGGGAGAGCATAGATAAAATCGAGGTTGACGCTGGAGAAGCCAGCACCGCGGGCTGACTGGAATGCCGTCTCGATTTCTTGAGGGCTATGGATGCGTCCCATCCAGCGCAAGAGGGCGGGGTCAAAGCTCTGCGCGCCCATGCTCAGCCGGTTGACGCCGACCGCACGCAACTCATCGAGGTGACCATATTCCAGTGTGCCGGGGTTGGCTTCGAGTGTGATCTCGGCGTCGGCGTCCACCGCAAATGCGTCGCGCGCGGCGGAGAGGATGGCGGATACCTGCTCGGATGTGAGCAGGCTGGGTGTGCCGCCGCCGAGGAAGATGGTGCGGCAGCGGCGGGGTTGACCGTTCGGCAGACGCGCCTGAGAACCGGAAAGGCGTATTTCGTCGATCAGCGCTGCAACATACCGCTCACGTAGACCTAGCATGCCCGCATAGGAGTTGAAGTCGCAATAGTGGCACTTGGCATGGCAGAACGGGATATGGAGATAGAGCGAGATGGTGTCGAGCAGCATATCGGGTGTCTCGCTGCCGGTTGCTTGCGCTGTGTCGTCGAAGTCTTTATGAGCAGTGATGGAGTTTGGAGACGGATGGGTATGGGTTTGATGCGGCACGGAAATAGCCTTTGCTTTGCGTTCGCCTGACATCGCGATTGCAGTGTTTGTTTATGACATGGGAATGGGGACGATACACGCGTTTGGTGTGTCGTCCCCATTCAGTGTAGCACGTGATTTGTTGCGGTGGCTACGGACCAGTGGGCAGGCCGCTCGGTTGCGGGGTGCCTTCATTGGGCAGGACGGCGTTGAGATCGGGCAGGACGGGCAGGTTGCGCGTGGCGGTCAGCATGTCTTGCACGGGGGTCGAGATGTGGTTGGATGTGTCGGCGCGCTGTCCGCTCAGCCAGTGATCCAGCGCATTGTTTTGCGCATCTTTGAGCTGTGTTGCATCTACTGCGCGGCTGTTGTCGAACTCCACCACCTCGGCCACCTGGAACGTGCCATTGGAGTCCTTGAATGGCTGGCTCAACTCATTCGGTTTGCGGGCAGGAGTATAGGCCCAGTTATCGAGTGCGGAATCACCTGTGCCGTGGACGAGCCAGCCCATGTCACCACCCGTATTCTTGGTGTTGGGATCGAGCGAGCTTTCCTTTGCCAGCTTGTTCCAGTTGGCGGCGCTGGGGTCTTTCACAAGCGCGTCGTAGACTTTCTTGGCGTCGGCGAGTGTGTTGGTCTCGATGTGGCGGACATGCGCCTGACGTGTCGGCGAGACGAGCAGCGATGCCAGGTACGTCTGCATCAACGTGCGACGCGAGGTGATCTTGATAGCGTTTCTGACGTCGTCATCGGTCAGATTGTTCTTCTGCAGAAAATCGCTGTACTTCTCGTTGGCGGGGAAGGCTGTCTTGAATGCCGCGAAATCTTTGGCAACGTCGGCGTTGGTAGGCTCAAATTTCGTGTTGGATGCCTGCTTCGCGAAACGGGCGGCGCCTTGCTGGATGAGCTGATTCTCTACGAGTTGATCGATGGTCTTTTGCGAGAGTGAGGCCTGCTGATAGTTGGCCTCTTCAGTCTGGATTTGAGTCTTCAGGAGCGCATCCTGCGCAACGGCATCTTTATCGCCTGCCTGCACCTTTGGCTTGATGTCGTTCTGTTGCTTGATCTCCTGCTGCAGGATGTTCCATTCGACCTGGGCATTGTAGGCAAAGAGCCTGCGGTAGGTGTCCTGTGGTACGTTGACGCCGTTGATGGTGACGATGGCTTGATTTGGGATAAGGACGTTTTGCTGGATCACGCCGAAGATAAAGACGCCGATGATTGCGACGATGACCACGCCGCCGAAGGCGTAAGCGGTGCGGTGCTGGATCCGTTGCTTTTGCAGCTTGGTGAGATGGCGACCCCAGCCAAAGATTAACGGCTTACCGTCACGGCGGCCTTCGTAGCGTTTACTCGGACGGCGAGCGCTACCCGTCTTTGCGTTATTGCTCGAACGGACGCGTCGTTTCGTCGAAGGCGGTTGTAGCGTTTGATTGCTCATGGTGCGTCCAGCATCTCCCCAGACTGTGCCAGCGTCAGGTGGGAATCCACGGGGGGCGCGATGGGATCGCGCCACCCAATGGATGTACCCCAGGTGTACGTGTTGAGAATGACGTACACCTTCTTCTTATACTACATTACGTAACGAAGCAGAACGCAAGCGGTACTGCGTCTCTGGGACTTATGAACCGCGAATGTGTGCAGCGGTGTACGGCAGCATCGCCATGTACCGCGCATTCTTCAAGGCGGTGCTCAGTCGACGCTGATGCTTGGCGCATGTTCCTGTCTTGCGGCGCGGCTCGATCTTGCCACGATCTGACAGGAAACGGCGTAGGCGCGGGGCATCCTTATAATCGATCTCGCGCACATGCTCGACACAGAAAATGCACACCTTGCGACGCGAGCGGAAGTCGCGTCCGCGTCCACCGGGTCGGGGGCCACGCTCGCCACGGTCGAAGCTGCGCTCGGGTCGCTCGCCACGCTCGAAGCTGCGCTCGGGTCGCTCGCCACGGTCGAAGCTGCGCTCAGTTCGCTCGGGTCGGTCTGCAGCCGGCGCACCACCCGGGGCCGCTGCGTTGTCTCGCCTCTGTTGCATTGAATGAAACTCCTTACGTTTGGGTTTGCCGGCCCTCCCTCAGAGGGTATGGTGGACCGGCACGTAACATATGTGTTCGGTGGGTATGTGAACTGCGCAGGTGCAACTCGCACATACCCGCCGCATGATTATCACTACGCGACGCCAGACGATTTCGTGTCGGGCGCCGCATGGGTGAGATTGCCAGCTAGTTTGATGATTCGAAACACATTGGTAGGCAGCGTGCTTAGAACGGCAGATCGTCGGGTGTCGAGCCATCGCCGTAGCTTGACCCACTGCCTGCTCCCTGTGTGGCTCCCTTGGGATCGAGCATCTCCATTTCGGTTGCTGTAACCTCCCAGGCTGTCACCTCAAGATTGTCCTTATTGGTGTACTTGCGTGAGGTCATGCGGCCTTCGATGTAGACTTTCGATCCCTTGTGCAGGTAGGTGTTGCAGGTCTCGGCGAGCTGGTCCCAGGCGACGATGTTGAACCACTGCGTCTCTTCGCGGCGGTCGCCGGTTTCGCGGTCGCGTGTGCGACGGCTGACAGCCAAGCTGAACTTAGTCACAGCCTTGCCGCTTTGCGTGTAACTCATCTCAGGGTCGCGCCCCAGGTTGCCAATCAGCATAATCTTGTTGAGCATACTCGATTCTCCCCCTCTGAGTGGCGCGCCCGAGATGAGTACGATAGCTCCTCACTGCTCGTCGCCTTGGGCACGCTCAGGCATTTGCCTCTGCTTCGGATGCCACGGGTGTCGTGTCCGCTTCGGCCTGCTCTGCTTCTTCAGGAGCCTCCACCACAGGCTCAGCTTGTGTCTCAGCTTCAGGAGCCTGAGCAACTTGCGCTTGCGCAGCCTGGGCCGCCTGAGCCTGGGCCTGGGCCTGGGCTTGTGCGGCTTGCACCTCGGCGGCACGCTGCTGTGCTTGCGCCTCGGCCTCGGCCTCGCGCTGGCGTTGCTGTGCCACGAAGCGCGGGTCGCGCACGAGCATCAGGTGGCGAATGATGCTCTCATTCACCCGGAGCGTACGCTCCAGCTCAGAGGCCGCCTCAGGCGGTATGGTGAAGTCGAAGAAGAAGTATAAGCCGTCACGATGGCGGTCGATGGGATAGGCAAGTCGCCGCCGCCCGACCGCATTCACCCGCACCACTTGGCCGTCGTTTGCCGTGATGCTTTGTGTCACGCGCTCAACGATCGCTCGTGCCTGCTCGTCGCCGACATCAGGGTTGATGATGATGCCCAAGTCATAATCCCGCGCCATGCGGTTCCTCCTCTGGGTATGCTCCCTCGCAATGTAGACGCACCCGCATGTGAAGTACGTCTC
>DASVOW010000374.1:0-12439 GCA_036383155.1 Ktedonobacterales bacterium | reverse complement strand
GGCGCACTAGCTGCTTGAGGGCGCACGGCTGGCAGAGCGGGTACGGTAGGCAAATCGGCAAGGTCGGGCAAGGTCCGGCCTACGGCAAGCAGGATCGCGCGCAGTTGAAGCATCTCAGCCTGCTGATCCGCAAGCTGGTGTTGCTGGTTCGTCGAAAGTTGCTCCAACGCTGCGAGCCGCTCCCGCATCTCCGCAACTTGCTCAGGTGTATAGGCATCGCCGTGTCGAAATCGTATTAGTCGCATAGGTGTGTTGGTCTCCTGAACAGCGCCCTACTACATCAGGACACAGACAATGACACATCATCGACAAACCAGAAGCTATACGCTCGACTCGAACTGGCAAGATTGGCGGTGGTGCCGCGAAAAGCAAGCATCACCTGTTTGCCGGCATAAGGCGTCAGCGCTGCGCTCGCGTCGACTTGTATCAGCGTATAACCGAGCGTTGGACGGCAGACTGCCCAGAGCGTAGCGAGGACTGTCGCATCTGTCGATTCGAGAAGCACAGTCAGGCCATCACGGCAGACACCCGAGAGATTAAAAGGAGCAAGAGTTGACGCTACCCAGAAGCTCAACGTAGCGCTATTCAGCGTGGCTGGCAGTGTGATCGTCTGCCACACACGGTCGTCGCAGTTTGGATAGCCACACGCATAGAAATGCAAGGAGCCGCTATGCGGCACTGCTCCGACGATAGGGCTGTATCCGCCACGTGAATATTGCTTCCAGGCCGAGGGTGACTGCTCGAAACCACCATCCGCGAGCAATTCTGTTCCCGCAGCATCAAGCCCCGTCATGTGTGGATGAGCAAATGAGACGGGAGTGCTCGCTAATCGGCTGCCAGCGAAGGCCAGCGCCACCACGCAGATTGCCGCAGCAGAGATAAGTGCAACACCTCGGCGATACCTTAGCCCGCGCTGAAGACAGCTAGCACCTGTGCGCATACACCTCGTCTCTCCTTACCGCCTGTCCATGGAAGATGCGCTGATAACGTCGCCAGCCTTCCATCCCCGCTGCATGCTTACCATACAGGTTCGCTTGCATGATGTCAAGCAAAGGCGGCTCATACTCCAATTGCTATATGTGTCTGTACGTCACACAAAGAAGACACGCTGGTGCACTCATACTTGCGACGTCTGGTACATTTGGGTAAATGCAGCCGCCGAAGTATTGAATGGCTGTCGCAATGTCGTCTCTCTTCCAGAGGGGGATGTGATCCCGCCGCTGTCTCTTGACAGGCGAGCACACTCTCACTATGCTCACGATGCGATCCATGTACTGTCGAGATGGCATATGTGATGTATGGCGAGCGCCAACCCCCACAGGTGCGCGGGAAACGAGAGTGATCGGGGTTATTGCATTATGACGTTGCTTGAGCGGCGCATGCTGGCGCTTGCCTTCATCTTTTGCTTGCTGACAGTCAGCCTCTGGACAGGACGGCTCTCTCTCACACACATGGGGTCCATCTGGAACGTGCCGTCTGCGCAGGCGGTCAGCGGCACGTTCTACGGCGCGAACGAGGGGTGGGCGGCACAGGCAGCCTCCGATTGGCCGCAACATGATCCCAACTGGTGCGGCGTTGCCAATATCGAGATGATCGCCAACTACACGTACCAGCTCGCGGCAAATAACGGCTATACCTATCCCTTCCATGGCGGCGGGCAGGCACAGATCGCTCAGGACTTGAATAGCCCCAGCGGCGTCAGCATCTGGGGTACAGCCCCCAAGACGAGCACCGGCCCCGGCTTTACTGCCGATATCGCGGCTGACGGCGGGACCGATCCACGCTCGATCGCATGGGGCATCGCCTATGAATCGGCGAGTGGCAGCTACTGGCGTCAGTGGTCGCAGCGCAACGCCGGCAGCGGCTCTCCTCTTCGTTCACCGCCCGCATATACTTTCCATAACGTTATCTACCATGGCTCGGTCGGCCCTGCCGTTGCTGGACTCGCCCGAACCCTCGAGCGTTACCACATTCCAGTGAGTGTGACAATCGCGCATGGGCTGCACTCAGATGTCGTCACCGGCGTCTACGCCACCAGTGATCCGATCAACTCATACCCTGCCAATATCACTGGCCTCAATGTTTGGGATCCTGGTGTTGGCAGTCCATGGGGTGGCTATCAGTCGTCACGCGAGGTGACCTGGGACACCTACACCTTCGAGACAGACTCACATCTCTGGGGTAACACATACAACCTCAATGGTGGCTACGATCCTGATCCGGCGCAAGGCATCTACACGCCCACCAGCACATACCCGCACCATTGGATCACGTTCCGCACCGATATCGAGCCTGACAATCAGGTGAGCGTCTCGCCCGACATGGCGCTCGACGAGCATGTTGCCGTTATGACACATCCATAGCCAGCCCGGCGATACGGCTGTCGACTGAGCGCGGGATACACAGAGACGATGAGGAGCGGACGGTGAGCAATAGGAAGCGAAGCGAGCGGGCGCGCCAGCCGCGTTCGACCAATAGATTGGCGCGATGGCTGCGGCAGCGTCCCTACGCGGGCTCTTACTTCCGTGCGGCTGTTATTGGCCTGTTTCTCATCGGCTCGGCAGTAGCGTTTGCTATGGTGCTCATAGCGCAGCCTGTGCCATCAAGTATCGGCCCGATTCACCTGCCTACCCTGGGGCAGGCGAACACGACTACACAGCCGGGCAACACCACGCCCAATCCCGCGTGGGTGGGCGTTAAGTCTACCCAGTCGGGTGACATCACCGCTGCTGCTCGTGCCACGAGAACATTTCAGAGTGTCCAGGCTTCACAGACCCCCCTCGGCAACCTGCTACGCACCGGCACGCTCGGCACGCCGGTGCTGGTGCATGCCTACAGGCCCACACCAGGCATGCTCGATATCTGGGTTATCCCAGTGCTCCAGAGTGCGGACGCTCACGTCGTTGCGCTACTTGACTTCGCGTACGATAAGGGGCAGCAGCGCTTACATGCAACCACGTTTGCCGGGCCGTTCTCTCAGGGTGATCCGGCGTACGGTCAACCCTTCCCACGCATGACGATGCAGGATGCGCTGACCCAGGCGCAAAATAAGCGCCATATCTCCATGATGTCCGGCACACAGCCGCAACTGGTCTACTTTCCCGTTGACCTGGACAAAACGACCGGGCCGCATGCCACCATCCAGTGGACCGGCGGTGGCCAGTTCGCCGACTCTGCCATCTGGTTGCTGCGTGGGGCCGACGCGAAAGACTATCTTGTCGGCAACAATGGAGAGGTCTATACTCCCGACCAGCTCCCTCTCTCACCTCAGGCCGGGAGCTAGGCGCGCCGGAATCTCGCGCACCTTGATGGAATGCAATGGCCAGCGGGTCGCCCAGACTATAATCCCTCGAAAAGGCTGCGAGTGGTCAAGGCAACTACATCTGGCTGGATCGTTTTTGTTGCAGTGACCGGGGACCGAGTGCCTCCCCACAATGCTGATGTATCCCACACTGGCCCGACACCCGGAGGAGCCACCTGGAGCGCGATATGGCGCAACCCCGCGCGTAGCAATGCGTCGCGCACCTGGGCACGCGCGAGATCAGGGGTATTGTTTGTGCGACTCAGATGCGCTAGCCAGACCCAACATGGGCTGTCGTCCACCACTCGCAGCAGTGCCTGCGACGCCTGTTCGTTCGAGAGGTGGCCGGTGGCGCCGAGGATGCGCCGCTTCAGGTGCCAGGGATACGGACCTGCCAGCAGCCGTTCCTTTTCGTGATTCGCCTCCAATACGACGAGCTGTGCGCCGCGCATTGCCTCGATCATCGGTTCATGCGCCTCGCCCGTATCGATGGCAACGCACACATTCCACGCGCCAGTCGACAGCACATAGCCACAGGGCGCCACAGCATCATGCGACACGGGAAAGCTGCGTATGTTCAGGTCGTGAACTTTGGTGCTCGTGCCCACCGCAAGCCCCACTCGCTCAATCGTGCGTCCGGAGAGCGCTTGCCCCGTCTGAGCCTCCCACCGCGCAGCAGAAGGTTGCTCGAGAACAGCAGCCACCGTGCGAGGGTCCGAGATGAGCGGCAGACCGTGCTGTGATGCGAAGGCGATTGCTCCCGACGCATGATCGGAGTGCTCATGGGTGAGCAACACCGCGCTGAGCATGCCCGGCGTCACGCCGACCTGACGTAGCCTGCTCGTCAGCGTGCGTGCGGCGAGACCGGCATCCACCAGCACTGCCGTCCGGCCTGTCTGCACTAACAGCGCATTGCCGCTGCTACCACTCGCCAGAGACACTACCCGCACGGCTCTGCTCCCTATCGCTTCGTCTGTCCGGCCACATTCCGCCATGCCAGTATGGTAGCGCTCAAGGCAGCAGAACCGCAAGTCCTTCACCTGTTTAGGGGCACGGCCTACTCGACATCTGGTATCTCGCTCAGCGCCACCTCATGGCCAGCCGCTGCCGAGGCGTAGCAAGCGTCGATGATGCGCGTGCGCCGCAGCCCCTCGCGCCCGTCGTGCGTTGCCCAATCGCCGCTGCGAATGACCTCGACGAAGTCACGGACCACACCCTGATGATACTCGCCCCGCGGCACCTTCGGGCGTATCTCAGTCGGAACGCCCGCGACATCAGTGTACATGCGTAATGTATCTTCCCAGGAGTAGTTCTTGACCGCGATCTCCGCACCACCCTCTGTGCCAAAGAGCGTCACGCCGTAGTCATCGCTCATGCCGCCATACACCGCCCAACCTGCTTCGAGCAGCAGCGTCGTGCCGTTCTCCATCCGCAGGAACGCTGTCGCCAGATCTTCCACCTCAAACGGCTGCGGCACCGGCTGATTGCGCGACCCGCCGCGACCCAGCGGCCCCAGCTCGGCATAGGTGGCGGCGCTAACCGACCGCACCCCCGGCTCGCCAAGCAGATACAGCGCCATATCGAGTACATGCACACCGAGATCGATCAACGGACCCCCGCCCGCCAGTTCGCGATTCATGAACCAGCCGCCGCGAACAGGGATGTTGTTGCGCCGCATCCAGCTCGCCTTCGCGTGGTAGATCGCGCCGAGCCCGCCCTCCTCGATATGACGCTTGAGCACGGCAATATCGCCGCGTGCACGATGATTGAATGCCACATGTAACACCCGCCCCGCCTCGCGCGCCGCCTGTACCATCGCCACGCCTTCCGCCGTGGTGCGCGCAAGTGGTTTCTCGCAGAGCACATGCTTTTCGCGCTGCAGTGCGGCTATCGCCACAGGCGCATGGAACTGATTAGGCGTGCAGACGCTCACAGCGTCGAGGTCATCTCGTTGCAAGAGCTCGCGATAGTCAGTGTACCGGTGCGGCACGCCATAGGTATCGCCTATCTGCGTGAGTCGCTCCAGGCTGACATCGGCAATAGCTACCACCTCGACGTTCTCAAGCTGCTGGTACGACTTGATATGCACATCACCGGCCCAGCCCAGTCCGACGACACCCACACGCAATGGCAGGACGGAAGATACTTGCACCGACACATTCCCTTCTTTCAGACTCACTCACAGACCCACTCGCGCAGGGGCGCGCGCATTGCCAATTCCCCGCCTGTCTTGCAACTCTAATGCCTACATGCAAGACCAGTGTTAGAGTCGATTAGCTTGGCGCGGTGGGTGAAGGGGCCAATCCGAGCAGTGCTGCCGCATTGCCGCCAAGCGCACGGTGGAGCGCATCCTCGTCGAGCCCGCCGGCGCGCGCATAGTCCAGCATGCGCCTCTGGCTGATCAATGGGTAGTCGCTGCCCCAGAGCAACTTGCCCGACCCACAGATACGCGCTACTTCAGCAAAGATCTCTGGGCGATAGAGATACAATGAGGCAGCCGAGTCGTACCAGACGTTGGCGGCAGCGGCGTGAACCTCCGGCATCAGCTCATAGAACGGGAAGCCACCACCCCAGTGCGCCGCGACGACGCGCAACCTTGGAAATGCCTGCACGAAGGCTTGTAGCTCCCCCGGCGTCACATCGCCTTTGCCCGGATAGAGATGCCCGACCGGCTCGCTCGTATGCGTCAGTGCAAACATCCCCAGGTGCTGTGCCGCCTCTATCAGCGGCGCCAGCATTGTGCTGTCGCTGAGGCGATACCCCTGACCATGCGGCATCAGCTCGCCAAAGCCTGGCATACCAGCGGCAAAGCAGCGTTCCAGCTCGGCGATAGCACGTGCCCCTGCCAGGGGCTGGATCGCTGCAAGGCCAATGATACGCCCAGGATAGTCACGCATTGCCTGGATGATGTAGCTGTTGCACTCCTCCGCCAGCCCCACGTCGTGCCAGCCAAAAGGAAACGCCACCGAGACATCCACGCCATCGGCCTCCATCGAGGCGATCAGATCGTCCGCTGTTGCCATCTTCGCCTTGGGGTTGCCGTAGAGTTCTTCGAGCCAGGTGTCGCGTCGCAAGAACTCCTCACGCCGGGCGATAACCTCTGGCGGGAAGATATGTGTATGAAAGTCGATGATCATAGTCACATCGCCTCCCTTCTCTTATGCTCGCACAGCCATCAACATAGACGGTGCGGCTTCAGGAGACGCCCTCTGGTGAAACGGTGTTGGAAGGTGGAAACCAAAGTGTACCCGCAGAGCACTTGCAAAGGCAAGGTCGCTGTGTTACAATAGAACATGCGTTCCGATTGCGCGGGCGTTGGATTCACTTCCGGCTCCATTTCCGTGTTCTTGGGTAGCGCTTCTCGCAGGATATGGTATACTTGAGCCTACGTAGCCGGGAAGCTGTGTATCACTTCTCCAGGCACGCCATTCACAGTCGGCAGAACAGTACCCACGGCAATGCGGTACAATGTATGATGGAGTGTTCAGCCGGTCGTGTGAGTGGACTCTGCGCTACTCCTCACACGAGTGCGCAGGTATGGCGCGAGACGCAGAGGCAACAGCGCTCACTGTTTCGCATGGGGCGGATCTGTGAAGCGCGAGGTCCGAACGGCCACGAAAGGAGCCGGTTGGTGAAGACCAAAATCGCCGCGAGCATTCCACAGCAATTGTCGGCCAGCGCGGAGATCTCCGAGGTTACTCATACCCTACGGCGACGTGAGGAAGAAGAGCCATCCGAGGAGACATTCGAGGCGACGATTCTCAAGCTCGACGATACAACAGCGGAACGGCTGTTCCGCAAGGCTGGAGAGTAGCTCGCGTGCCGCCAGAGCGCGATACGTATCTGCTGATCTGCGGAGATGCGAAATGTATCGCGATGACGCGAGCGCTAGAGAAGTGCGGGAACTGCGCTATCGCGCTCTCCAGGCACATGTGGAGCTAGAGATATCGCCTGTGTGGCCAGGGTGTGTCCACGAAGCGCATGTTGTCGCGCCTCGTGGAGCGAGAGGTGATGCGGCCAATGGAAGTCATTAAAGTGACGCCCCGTGGCTACTGCTACGGAGTCGTCGATGCGATGGAGATTGCGCGGAAGGCAGCCAAAGATCCGGAGCTGCCACGTCCGCTCTATATAATCGGCCTGATCGTCCACAACCGCTTCGCTGTCGAGGAGCTTTCCGGGTTAGGTGTCATCACACTCGATGGACCCGATCGGGCCTCAATCTTGGAGCAAGTGCAGGAGGGAACCGTTATCTTCACTGCCCATGGCGTCTCGCCGCTGGTGAAGCAGCGAGCGGCCGAGCGTGGCCTCCATGTCATCGATGCTACCTGTCCTGATGTGACCAAGACACACGATCTGGTGCGTTCGCTGACCGCACAGGGCTACGAGATCATCTACAACGGCAAGAAGGGCCACCCCGAGCCGGAGGGTGTCATCGGCGAAGCGCCGGAGCATGTCTCGTTGGTGGAAACGGAAAGCGATCTCGATGCCTTGCCAGAGCATTTGCGGACTGCGCCACGCCTGGCCGTCACCACCCAGACGACGCTCAGCCAGTGGGATACAGCGGCGCTCATCGAGGCGATTAGCGCGCGTTATCCGCAGGTCGAAGCCTTCAATGAGATCTGTCATGCTACGCAGGTCCGTCAGGAGGCGGTGGCCCGCATGGCGCGCGGCGCGGAGCTCACCATCGTGGTGGGCGATACCCGCAGCAACAACACCAATCGTCTCGTCCAGGTAGCCGAGGAGCTAGCTGGCTGTCCTGCCGTTCGCATCGAGAGCCTTGAGGATCTGAACCCCGAGATGCTGGCGAACAAAAAGCGTATCGCCGTGACATCAGGCGCCTCCACGCCCAGCCAGCTTACGCGCCAGGTGATCCAGTTCGTCGAAAGTTACGGCGCGAAGCCGCGTCTGTTTTCCGCCGATGAGCTCACCATCCAGCACAGCGCCACGGGGGAGTCAGGCGACCTCAGAGTGCGGCCCTAGTCGCAACGCTCCCTGAAACGAGCGCGTATCTTCGGTATACTATCTCATGACGTTTGCTCCATGCGAGTTGGTATCGAGAGGTAATTGACGAGAGTCGATATCATAGACGAGATGGTACCTATGGAGCCGTAGTGGCTCGTTACGTGCGGCGGCACCGAGGAGGGAGAAGATTCCCGGTTTGTCTGGGCAGTTTGCCCCATTCAGTGCAGCTGGGAAGACATGGATAAAGCATTGAACTGGCACTATGCACATCGCTTGCCTGCAACACGCATTGCCGACAGCGCTCATGCACATGAGCCTGTAAATATAGGAAGTTAGCGATGATGCTACACGTCGCCTGAGCTGTCGCACTTTATATCGCAGGACATCCCTGTGACGACCCAGCCGGCGTGTACATCGCTCGCAGCCTCGGGGGAGGTAAGGCTAATGAAGAGCCTAAGCGCGATCTTACTGGGAGAGTCTCTCGAATCACTTCGTACTCTTGCTACGTGGTGGGGAGCCGAACTGCCAGATCGTGACGATCTTGAGGCGCGTCAGCGTCTTGAACGCGCTATGCGTGACACTATCGCCTCGCGATTCGTATGGGAGCGCTTGAACGATCATGAGCGTCGCGTGCTCTTCGCCGTGGTAGGACCCTCCGCACGCAACTGGTGTCTGGTTGAGCTACTCGCCGAGCGCGCGCACCTTGATCCCTCCACAGTAGAAACAGTACTCGACCAGCTCATCGAGCGGCGCCTAGCCTTCACCGAAATGGCCAAGGTGCAGGGCGGCGATCTCGTCGGGCAGCGCGCCACGTTCTACGGATATACCGTCCCGCGCAACCCCCAGGCGCAGATCGAAGAGAAGCCCATCGCCTATGTCCCCACTGAGTTGGCAACTGCTCTCTATACCACCGGACGTGAGTTATTCGTCCCGATTGCCGACCGTTCAGACAAGACGCTCGACGAGCTGCTGATGCCCTATCGCCAGGGCGACCTCGACCAGATCGGGCGGCGTTTTGGCCTGACACTCCAGGCATATTACTCGCGAAACGAAGTGCGCACAGCAATGGCTGAGAACCTGTCTCAAGCCGAAGCGGTACGCTACGCGCTGGCGCATATCGAGCCGCGCTTGCGCGACGCCTATGAGTGGCTGCGTCTGCAGCATCAGGGGCGTGCGCCCATGTCCGCGCTCCGCGAGCACCTGCAGGTCGACGATATCGCACTCTCGGCGATATTGCACACGCTTGAAGAATATGCTTTGACCTTTGATACCTTCAGTGAGGGCGAGCGTATTCTCTTCATCCCCAAGGAGACTCTGGCGAATCTGCGCCGCGCCGAGGCGCGCCCGCACGCGAATGTCGGTCTCACCGAAACACCGCCTCCTGCAGCCACGCGCCCGGCTGATACGACCTTCCTATGGGATCTCGCCGTGATGGCCTCAGTAGCCTACCATCAAGACATCGAACTGACGCGTTCAGGAGCGTTACCCAAGCGCGCCGCACAGCGGGTGATACCGCTGCTCGTTGGTGAGCGGGCACACCACGGCGAAGACGAAGCGCTGGCCTACATCGAGCTGCTGCGCCAGGAAGCCTGTGAGCTTGGGCTGGTGGTGGCTCCATCGTCCTCCGCGAAGCAGCGCGGGCGACTTGCAGCCGGTCCGAAAATCGACTCATGGGGACGCCACGATCAGGTGATGCAGGCGCGTCGCCTCGTCCGCCGCTGGCCCGCCGACCGCTGGTGGGTCGACCTCCCTGGCGTCCATTACCACGAGTGGATGACCTTCTATCTAGAGATGCCTGTCGCGCGTGAAGCGGTTGCAAAGCTGCTCCAACGCTGCCAGCAGGGCGTCTGGTATTCGCTGGCGTCGTTCCGTGCGACCTTGCAAGGCGATGATCCGTATGTGCTGCGGCCCTCGCAACGCTACGCGGGCGAGGCCGGCTTCAAGCTGGCCGATGACCTGCGCGCACAATGGGAGCAAACCGACGGCGAGATCGTCACGGGCATTTTCCGCTCGACGCTTGCCGAATTGGGTGTAGTGGCGCTCGGCTATGATCGCGAGATGGTGCCCGCGCCCACCGACAACGTCAACCCCGACGCGTTCATGCTGACCGAGTTGGGCGCGGAAGTGCTGCATAGCGATCTCAGCGCCAGCCAGCAGCCCTCGTCGCGAGCGCTCGTCGTCCAGCCCAACTTTCAAGTATTGCTGATGGAGCCATACATGCCCGCGCTCTACTGGTTGGTGCGCTATGCCGCCCTGGAGCAGATCGGGCGTGTCAGCCGCTTCACCCTCACGCGCGAGGCACTGGCCGATGGCCTCGGGCACGGTGGAACCATTGACGAGATCATCGCCTTCCTCGAGCTGCATAGCCACAAAGCGCTGCCGCAGAATGTACTCTACACGCTCCGTGACTGGGCCCGACAATACAAAGAGGCGTCTCAGCCCCAGCAGGCATTGCGGCTGATCGAGGTGCACGACGAGGCGCTCGTAGGCGAATTGGTCACCTCGCCAAAGCTGCGCGCCTTCCGGTTGCGCCAGGTAGGGCCAAAGGCCGTTGCGGTTCCGCCTGAGACGAGCCTGGGCGACCTGCGCCGCGCATTGGAGCGGTTGGGCTACGCCAAGCTCCTGAACGGCCTGAGCGGACTGGAGGATATGGTCGTCTCCGCGGCTACCACGCTTCGTCCGCGCCGCCGCAGTCGATCGAGCAACACCCCGGCGATGAAAGGCGCATAGGGCCGAGCCGGCACGTCTAACTAACGTAGAGAGTCTATCTCAGCATCTCCTAGGCATAAAGACTGTTGAGATAGACTCTTATGTCCTTCGTTCTCGCTAGTTTCCCTGATGTACGCTACGATACGTCCAGAACCGATGAAGCGCAAAGTTGATACCTGTTACCAGCACAATTGGTAGCCCCTGCGCCACCACCGTGCCAAGCTTTGCCACATCATGCAACATCCACGAAATCAACAAAATCAATGATTGCCCCGTCGCGCAGGTAACATGGAATCGCAGCAAGCGTACAGGAAATCGACGCTTGTGGCCGGAGAGATCGCGAAAGGCCAGACGATCATTGATGGCAAAGTTGACTAGAATGCCAACCTCCGTGCCCACCACTGCTGCTAGGGGGAAACGCAGCAGTCCCATGTCGTGTAGCACGATATCATAGAAGAGTTTGGTCACGGTAATCGTGACAGCCGCCGAGACGCCGCCGGCGAAGAGGAAGGCAATGATGCGACTGAGCTCGCGGTTGCTGCGCAGTTGATGCAGCAGCGAAGTGAGACGACCATTGTTCGGTAGCTGTGCCACCGGTGTCGCCTGCGACATGCTCTGTGCCCCATCTTCTATGGGGACGGAAATTCGTTCGTCGATAACACCCACGCCGCCTTCAATCCCCTCTATCGCGCACTAGCGCACCTTGCCAAAAGCCAACCTCTTAAGCGCTGAGATAATCGCTGTAGGCTACTCGCCTCACTTTTTTGCTCGCCGGTCCACTTCTTTCCGCTGTTTGGCATACTTGCGTCTGAAGCGGATCAACTCGGTGAGTGTCAGCCGGATATAGCGCAGCGAGCGCGAAATGCTAATCGACGACGACTCCATGGTATAGCGCGTCGGGATCGCTACCTCCTCGATCCGCTTGCCCGACAGCACTGCATCGATGATCATCTGGCTGTCGAAGACGAAATCGTCTGAGTAGGAACGATAGTCGAGGCTACGCAGGAAATCGGCTGTGTAGGCCTTCAGGCCGCTATGCAATTCGGCAAAGTGCGTGCCCAGCGCCATATTCTCGATCGCCGTTGTCAGCTTGTTACCTACATAACGGTAGAGTGGCATGCCGCCCTTGCGGGGATCGGCGCCATTGGCGAAGCGCGAGCCAAAGGTGAAATCGGCGCGACCCGCCAGCAGCGGCTCTACAAGTGCCGTGAGCGTCTTGGGATCATACTGGTAATCGGGGTGAAGCAACACAATGATGGATGCGCCAGCGCGCAGCGCCTCGTCGTAACATGTCTTCTGATTACCACCATAGCCGCGATTTGCCGGGTGAACGAAGACCTTCAAGCCGAGCTGCTGTGCGACCTCGACCGTGCGATCTCCGCTTGCGTCGTCCACCACCAGCACATCTGCGCCCAATTCAGGGGGAATGTCACGATAGGTCTTCTCGAGCGTTTGCTCAGCATGGTA
>DASVOW010000373.1:0-7314 GCA_036383155.1 Ktedonobacterales bacterium | reverse complement strand
GGCCGCCCTGGCTGCCTTTGCCCTGCTGGCGATCTTTGGGTTGCATACGCCGCACCTTGTGCGTATCGGTCTGCGTAACGTTCCCCGACGCCCACTGCGCACCGCGCTGATAGTCTTCGGGCTCATGCTTTCGACCTCGTTTGTTGCCTCCTCGCTCGCAGTGGACGACACTATTACCCAGGCGGTGAGAACTATCGCCGTCTTCAATCTGGGGCGCATTGACGAGGACGCAACCAGTAGCAGCCGCATGGGAATGTATCCCGCCTTCTATGGACGGGCAGTAGCCCATTCGTTGGCGCACGATTCGCGCGTGGCTGGAGTTGCGCCCGCGCTGCTGGTGGATAACCTTCTCGTCGCGGATACTACTTCGCGGCAGGTGCGTGGCAGTGTCGCCGGATTGGCGCTCGATACGACCTCCGCCGGGCCTCTCGGAGATTTGCAGACGGGGGGTGGGCAACACGTGTCGCCTGCCACACTGGCTCCCGGTGAGGTCTATCTCAACGGCAGTACCGCTGGACTTCTCAACGCCCATCCGGGCGACACGGTGTATCTCTATTCGTCGCATTGGCCTGGACAGCGCTACCGCTTCCGGCTGCGTGCAGTAGTCTCTGGTGGGCCGCTGGGCGACGCACCTGCTGTTGTCTTGCCGCTGCCTGTGTTGCAGGGACTCGTGGGTGAGCCCGACCAGATCAACCACATCTACGTCGCCAATGCCGGAGATGGTCTTACAGGCGTACGGTACAGCGATGCCATCGCCGCGCGCATGAATGCCGCCTTGCGAGGCGGACTCGACGTGCATACCGTGAAGGAGGATGGAGTCAACTTGGCCGTGCGCGCGCAAGACATCTTTGGCCGCATCCTAACGCTGTATACGCTCTTTGCGCTTGCCATTGGACTGCTGCTGATCTTTTTGATCTTCGTCTTGCTGGCGGCGGAGCGGCGGGCTGAGCTTGGGATGGTGCGCGCTATCGGACTGCGGCGTGGCCATGTGGTGCGCATGCTGCTCTTCGAGGGCGGCGCCTATGATGTGATCGCGGCGACGGTTGGCATCCTCGCCGGGCTGAGCCTGGGCATCCTGATCGTCAAGCTTGTCAGCCCGACATTGGAGCGCATCGGCTTTCCGTTGCGGGTTGAGGTGCAGCCGGGAAGTATGTTTGTTGCCTTTGGGCTGGGCCTGGTCTTTACGCTGGCGACGATCTGGCTGGCGGCATGGAGCGTGAGCCGTATCACGGTGGCTGCTGCCCTCCGCGATCTCCCTGAACCTCCCAGCGAGCGGCCCACGCTCTGGCATCTGATGAGTGGCGCATTTGCCGCGCTGGCGCGTCTGCCTTTCGCGCCGGGTGCCGCGCTGGTAGCGTGGGGTAGGCTGCTGTGGGCACTGATCGGTTGCGGACTCGTGCCACTTTTGGTGGGGTGGTATCTGATTCAGCGGGCGATTGAAACCGATGACGCGCTGCTCTTCTCGGCGGCGCTCTCTTGCCTCATCGCGGGCGGCGTGCTGGTAGTGCGCTGGATGGCGCTTGCCGCATTCACTACGGCGGTGCGGTTACACTATCGAGATGATGCTGGTGGTGCGCTGTGGGTCGTCGCGCGCGCTACGCTGTTGGCCGATCGGCTTGCCACCGCCCTGATTGGCGCGGGGCTGGCGCTCTACTGGTCGTTGCCGTTCGATGCGTTGCAAGGGATGGGGCTGCCGCGCTTCAGCGGTGGAATCCAGATATTCTTCGTCGCCGGGGTGATGATGGTTTTCGGCACGGTTTGGGCGCTCGCGCCGAATCTGGACGTGCTCTTGTTGCCGCTGCGCTGGGCCACGGCTCGGCTTGGCCGGCTGCGTCATGTGACGCGCATTGCACTGGTGTACCCAGCATATCATCGCTTCCGCACTGGTATCGGCCTCACGATGTTCTCGCTGGTGTGCTTTACGATGGTGGTGATGGCATGTATCGCTGCCTCCGTTACCAGCAGCTACGACAATCTGCCGGCGCAGACAGCGGGCTACGATTTTGCCGGGCAGCCGCTGTTCTCGCAGGTGGGCAACCTCGCCACCGTCACGAGCACACTGCGCAGGACTCCAGGCGGAGGCGCCACGGGCGATCTTTCGGCGGTCAGCAGTGCGACGCCGCTGCCGCTCGGCATTCTCCAGCCGGGCGCACCTAATGCGCGTTGGTCGCTGTATCCAGTCTCGCAGGTGGATGGCTCCTTCCTCGATGGCGTGGGATTGCCACTGGTGGCGCGAGCGTCGGGCTATGCCGATGACGCCGCCGTATGGCGCGCGGTGCGCACACAACCGGGCAATGTGGTGATCGATGCCGCGGCGCTGAACGGGCCGGATGCGACGGCTCTTGGCCTGAAATCGCTGCCGCAGTTCGACGACAGCCAGTTCCTGGGGCCGCCAATCGCTGCCAACATGCCAGGCCTCTCGGGCCTTGAAGCGTTGAACGGGGAGAGCCTCACGCGGGATCTGGAGTTTGGAAAGTATCCCGTCCTTAGTGCACTGGTCTCCTCGCCGTATTCGCTGCGCGAGATGGGACTGAGGCTGCGCAATATCGTTACGGGGCCGGGAACCATCGCGCCAACGCCACTTTGGGTGGCCGATCTGCGCGGAGGCAGGGCGATGCGCGTGAACGTTGTCGGCATCGTGCAGAATATGCATGGCCGTGTCTTTGGGCTCTTTGGCTCGCCCACGACGTTCGCGCCAGTGGAGCGCGGCTTGCCGGCATTTGGTAACGACTACTACTACTTCAAGGTGAGGTCGGGAGTAGACCCTCATGTAGCTGCGCTGACCGTCGGCTCCGCTTTGCTCGATTATGGCTTTGAAACGACGGTACTGCAAGATGTATTGCTTGATACCAATGGGCCGCGCGTCTTCATCAGCCGCATATTGGTGGGACTGGTGGGGCTGGTGTTGCTTGTCGGGATGGCGGCGCTGGCGGTGACGGGGTCGCGAGCGGTGGTGGAGCGGCGCCAGCAGATCGGCATGTTGCGGGCTCTTGGATTCCACCGGTTGCATGTTCAGGCGCTCTTCTTGCTCGAGTCGCTGCTTGTTGGCGCCGCCGGCACGTCGATTGGGCTGCTGCTGGGCCTGCTGCTCTGCCGCAATATCTTTGCCGTTGACTTTTTTGCGCCGGTGCAGTCGGGTCTGATATTGGTCGTGCCGTGGAGCGAATTGGGTGTTATCTGCGCCTGCGCGCTCGCCGCGTCGGCAATCGCCGCAATCTTGCCCGCGTGGCAGGCTGGCCGTGTCGCACCCGCCGATGCGCTGCGCTATGAATAGTGGCCTGATCGCGCCCCGTTTGGCACCTCATGTGCGGAGTGCCATGAGAGCGGCGTTGGATTATGCCTGTTGACGAGTGGTTAATCTAGGTGGCGAGTGAGGTGAATGGAACAGCGAGACTTGCACATGCAAGGATGGAGATCTGTGGGCCACACGGCTCTGCTTGTGAGAGCAGGGGGGAAGGCACACCCTCCGCAACGATATATGCGTGGCGTGTGGGTGCTGCTGCTCGCAGTGGCGCTGGCGGCGTGCAGTGTGGGAAGTGGTGGCACATCGCGTACACCGGTGGCCACACCCGGCACTACCTCTCCGACAAGCGCGCTGACTCCGACAGCTCTTCCGGCCGTGACGTACGTGGCGATTGGCGCTTCGGATGCATTTGGCGTTGGCACAAGCGATCCTAACCGTGACAACTGGCCCGCTGTGCTCGCACGCAAGCTGACAACCCCCGAGCGGCAGATACATCTCGTCAACCTGGGGATTCCAGGGGCGACGGCGGCACTCGCCGTGCGCGATGAACTGCCGGTGGCGCTCGACGCCCAGCCCACAATCGTGACGATCTGGCTGGGTGTCAACGATCTGGATCAACATGTGGCGCTTGACACTTATATCCAGGGCTTGCGCTCGTTGATGCATGCTTTTACGCAGGCCGGCCGGGCGCACGTCTATGTCGGCAATCTGCCGGAGCTTTCGCTGCTGCCGTATTTCACCGCCAGGGGCACTCCTTCGGCACTGCGCCAGCAAACGCGCCTGTGGAATGACACTATCGCCGCGGCGTGTGTCGCTGAGGGCGCGACTTTGGTTGATATCTTTGCGGGCTGGAGCGAACTGGCAAGCCATCCGGAGTATATTAGCCAAGACGGGCTACACCCGTCTACCGCTGGAGCTGACCGCCTGGCTGTGCTCTTTGCGGAGGCCATTCGCTCTGAGATGGGCTAATGGCCGTACGGCGATTGCGTCGCCGAGACTATCAATTGGAAGCCCTTGGGAGGGTCTGTGGAGACATTGTTTGCCGTATCACCTGATATAGTTGCGAAGGTGCTGGTGCTGCTGGTGCTCGCCGCCCTGGTGGTGCTGCTGGTGCGTGGAATCTATACGCCGCTGCTGGTGCGCATTGGTCTGCGCAATGCGGTGCGACGACCGCTACGCACGACCCTCATCATCTTCGGATTGATGCTTGCGACGACCTTCGTCTCCACTGCACTCATCATTGACGATACGGTGAATCTTGCCATCACGAATGTCGCCGTCTTTAGTCTGGGACGGGTCGACGAGGAGGTTGTCGGCGGGTCTGGCTCGCTAGGCCTGTTCCCGCAGTCGTACGGAGATATGCTTGGGCAGCAACTGCAGCATGATCCGCATGTGGCAGGCATCGCTCCTGGGTTCGCGGTCCCTGATCTGTTGATCGTAGACGACGCGACTGGCCAGGTGCGCGGCGATGTCTATGGGGTGGCGGTGGACCCGACATATGCGGGGCCGTTGGCCGAACTGCAGGCTGTGAGCGGTTCCCAGGCACCAAAGATTGCGGATCTAGCTCCCGACGAGCTGTATCTCAATCGGCAGTCTGGCAATTTCTTGCGGGCGCATCCCGGCGATACGCTCTCGCTGTACTCCGCACGCTGGCCGGGCCAGCGATTCCGCTTCCGTCTGCGGGGGCTGGTATCGGGAGGGCCTTTAGCAGAGCGTCCGTCGGTTTTGTTGCCGCTCTCCTCAGTGCAGGTGCTGTTGGGAGCGCCGCTTGCCATCAATCGCATCTATATAGCCAATCACGGCGGTGGACTAGGGGGTGTCCAGTTCAGTGATGCTGTTGTTGCGCATGCAAAACAGGTGCTCCCGGCGGGTTTCCAGGTGCATAGGATTAAGCTGGCGGGTGTCAATCTGGCGCTTCAGGCACAGGAAGTCTTTAGTCGCATTCTTGGCCTCTATACGCTCTTCGCCCTCTCTATTGGTCTCTTATTGATCTTCTTGATCTTTGCGCTGCTGGCTGCTGAGCGGCGCGTCGAGCTGGGGATGACGCGCGCTGTCGGTATGCGGCGTACGCAGGTGGTGTGGGTGTTGCTGTTCGAGGGGGCGGCATATGAAATCGCGGCGAGCATTCCGGGCATTCTGGCCGGTGTCGGTCTGAGCGTGTTGATCGTGGCAGCAGTGAGCCCCAGCGTCGCACGGCTGGGTTTGCCCTTGCGGCTCGACATCGAGGCGCGAAGTCTGGCGATTGCCGCGTGCATTGGTCTCTTGTTTACGTTGACGATGCTTGTGCTAGCGTCATGGGCAGTCAGTCGGGTCACTATCGCCGCCGCTCTGCGCAATTTGCCAGAGCCGCCCGCGCCGCAGCCTTCGATGCTGAAGCTGGTTCGGGCCGCGTTTGCCGCGGCTGCTAGTGGACATGTGGGCGCGACTATAAGCGCCTGGGCACGGCTGGTGTGGGGGACTATCGAGCGAGGGTGGCTGCCGCTGCCGCTGAGCGTGTTGCTTGTGCGGTGGGCGATCTCGGGGCACAACGCACTGGCATTTGCCGTTGGTATGGCAGGCGTACTGGCGGGCAGTGTGCTCGTTTTGCGCTGGCTTGCCCTAGCAGGAGCATGGGCCTGGATTCGAGTGACTCGTCCGAAGGATCCTGTGCGTGACGCCGCACGTGTCGCGCAGGTGGCGAATCGCCTCAGCGCTTTGGTCGTGGGTGTGGGACTGGTGTTGTACTGGGCGTTGCCGCTGGATATCGGCGCGGCTCTTGGCGTGCCGCGCTTCGACGGTGGAATGGAGGTCTTTTTCGGCGCTGGAGTATTGATGGTGTTTGGCGCGGTGCTCGCAGTCGCGCCGAATCTGGGGGAGCTGATCTCGCCCCTGCAACGCGCTGTGAAGGGACTTGGCAGGTTGCGCCACGTCAGCTATGTGGCGCTGGTGTATCCTGCCCATCAGCGGGTGCGCGCGGGTATTGGGCTCTCGATGTTCTCGCTGGTCTGCTTTACGATGGTGGTGATGGCGTGTATCGCTGCCTCTACCACACAGCGCTACGGCGACTTCGCCGCGCAGTCAGGCGGGTACGATATCATTGGGCAGCCGCTTTTCAAGAAGGCAGGTGGTGTAGATAACGTCCGTGGTGTCATCCAGCACAACGCGCCGCTCGCGGCTCAGGATGTCGTGGCGATCAGTGCCGCGACGCCGCTGCCCATTGTTGCCGTACAGCCCGGTGCGTCGGAGGCTCGTTGGGGTGTCTATCCTGCCGCTGCACTCCAGGGTGCGTTCCTCGACGGGCAGGGCCTGCCACTTGCGGCGCGGGCCCAGGGTTATGCAAGCGACGCGGCGGTGTGGAAAGCAGTGCAGGAGCAGCCGGGGGCTGTCGTAATTGACGCGGGCGCGCTGAGCCGCCACGATGCCGCCGCGTTGGGGATCCAGCGACCGGCTCCACTTGGCATTGAGGACTTCGTCGCACCGCCTATTGCTTCGAGCCTGCTCGGTTTCTCGAATCTGGAGGCGCTGCTTGGGCGCACTGCCGCGCTCGAAGCGCAGAACCGCGTTCCTGGCGAAGTACATGACATTATCAGTGATCCAAATAAGCTGCAACGGTATGCCTTCCACCTCGATGGCATCGTGGGTGGATCGGGCGCTATGACTCCGACTCCGATCTGGATTGCCGACCCGCGTGGTGGTGCGCCGCTCAAGGTGACGGTGATTGGTGTGGTTGACAACGTGCACGGCCAGAGCTATGGCTTGCTAGGCTCTACCGATACGTTTGCGCCGATAGAGACCGGATTGGCTCCCTTCGCAGGCGAGTTCTATTTCTTTAAGCTGCGTCCGGGCTCGATTCCGCGCGATGATGCGCTGGCTATCGGCTCGGCTTTGCTAGATGACGGCTTTCAGACGACTGTAATCCAGGACGCCCTGGAGGACGTCAATGGGCCGCGTGTCTTCGCCAGCCGTGTGTTGGTTGGGCTGGTGGCCCTGACATTGCTCGTAGGAATGGCGGCGCTGGGCGTCACAGGGATGCGCGCAGTGGTGGAGCGGCGCCAGCAGATCGGCATGCTGCGTGCGCTGGGTTACCATCG
>DASVOW010000372.1:0-5355 GCA_036383155.1 Ktedonobacterales bacterium | reverse complement strand
CACCGAGACCCCCTGCCCGCACAACATCACCGGCGTCAAGGGCGTTGGCGAGACGGGCACGATTGCGTCGAGCCAGGCCGTTGTCAACGCCGTCTGCGATGCCTTGTCTCCGCTCGGCATCAAGCACATCGACATGCCGCTGACACCTGAGCGTGTCTGGCGTGCCATCCAACAGGCCAGGAGCGGCTCGGCCTCGGCGTCGAATGGACATAGCGCAATGGGCCCCGCCCAGCCGTCGCAACAGGCCAGTCAACTCGACCAGCGCGCGGGCCAGACCGACGAACAATCCAGCAATTAGCCAGGTGAGGAGGGAAACAACGCTATGTATTCGAATGACTTCGCATACCATGCCCCGTCCTCGCTTGCCGAGGCGCTCCAGCTCTTGGGACAGAGCGACGGCGGTGAGGTAAAGGTGCTCGCGGGTGGGCAGAGTCTGCTCCCCCTGATCAAGCTGCGCCTGGCCGAGCCCGCGACACTGGTGGATATGCGCAACATACCCGAGCTACGGGGCATCTCAGAGGAGGGGAATGGTGTCGTCATCGGCGCCATGACCCCCTACTTCCAGGCCATCGACTCGCCCATCGTGCAAAAGCGCTGCCCGCTCATCATCCAGGCGCTGCGCCAGGTGGGCGATCCACAGGTGCGCGCGCGTGGCACCATCGGCGGCAGCCTCGCCCACGCCGATCCCGCTGGCGACCTGCCCGCCGTTGCGCTCGCGCTCGATGCCGAGATGCGCGCGACCGGCCCAAATGGCCAGCGCAGCATCGCCGCCCCTGATTTCTTCGTGGACATGCTGACGACAGCGCTGAATCCCGGCGAGGTGCTGACCGCCGTCAAATTCACCGCGACCGATCAGCCCATGACCAGCACCGCCTACGCCAAGCACCGCCATCCGGCCAGCGGCTATGCGGTGGTCGGCGTGGCGGCTGTCATTCGCCTGGGTGCCGACGGCGCATGCCAGGAGGCGCGCATCGCCATCACCGGCGCGGGCACCCACCCGACGCGAGCGCAAGCCGTCGAAAATGCGCTCGTAGGCAAGCAGCTCGACGAGTCAACTGTCACATCGGCCTGTGCCGCCGCTCCCGACGGCCTCGACCTGATGGACGACAGCTACGCCTCGTCGGACTTCCGCGCCCACCTCACCCGCGTCATGGCAAAACGCGCCATTCTCGAAGCAGCCGCAAACGCCCGCCACTGATACCCCGGCAAACCAATGACGCAGCGCGAGTAGGAGCAAAACTCCTGCCCGCGCTGCGTCATCTTTCGTACCTGTCCTCGTATCACGAAGCCTGGCTGCAGAATTCCCTCGATGAGCTCAGGGTTTCCTGGCCGACGCGAGAAAAAGCGCCATCGCCATAAAGAACCGCCCTCGCTCATCGCGCTGCCGCTGCTCGGCAAGCCAGGCGTCTGCCTGCTCCCGCGTCACCGCACTGCTCGCGACGGCTGCCTCGGCAGCGCCCATCAGACCAGGGGCAGCGTCGGCATAGCTCGTGAACGTCAGCGGCTTGATCTCGATCGTCACATCGGTGAACCCCGCATCGAGCAGCAGCCCGCGATATTGGCGGCCGATCCACGGATGCGTGATGCTGTCGGCAAACGCTCGCGCCAAAGCCCGCGTCGTCGCCTGATCCGCAGAGTCCACCGCCCACATATCATAGTCCTGGTCGATCAGCACGATGCGCCCACCAGAGGCAAGTACACGCCACGCCTCAGCCAGCGCCACAGCCGGATCGTGCAGGTGCTGATACACCCGCTCCGCTCGATATCCCTGCAGCATGCCATCTTCAAACGGCAAATCCTCCGCAGCCGCCACACGGAAGTCCCCCGTAGGGAAGCGTCGTCGCGCCAGCGTGATCATCCGCTCACTGACATCAATCCCGCTTGCCCCAGCGCCGCGTGCCGTCAGTTCCGCAACCGCCTTACCGGTGCCGCACCCCACATCCACAACAGCATCGTCCATCTGCGGCTGGAGCAATGCATATGAGCGCTCCCGCGTCTCCATCGAGAGCGGCAAACTCTCGATGTGTTCGAGAAATGCGATAAAGCGCTCAGCCTCCCCCGTCGCATCGACATCGCCGAAACGCCCAATCTCCGTAGCTGCCGCCTGCTGATTCGCCGGCATCCAACAGCCTCCTCTCTCCTGCGTATACGTGCTGCGCTACCACCGCTCACCCCACGTCCCCCTATCCCGCGCACGGGGGAGGGGGACGTGGGGTGAGGGCCTCAACTGCCATCTCGCGTCTATTCGAATTCCATCACTGGCCGCACCTCAATCGACCCCCGTGCGGCATCCGGGATCTGCGCGGCTATCTGGATCGCCTCGTCCAGGTTCTCACACTGCACCAGATAATAGCCACCAAGCTGCTCCTTCGTCTCGGCGAAAGGGCCGTCAGTGGCCAGCGTCTTGCCCTCGCGCACCCGCACCGTCGTCGCGGAGGTTGTCGGCAAGAGCGCCTCGCCCCCCTTGATCTTGTCTTTGAACCGCTCCCCGAAGGCATTATAAGCGTCCGTCAACGCCTGCTGCTCCTCCGGACCCAGCTTTTCATAGAGGTTCTGGTCGACGTAGATCAACAACGTGTAGCGCATACCAATCTCTCCTCGTTCCGTTCACGCCGGACCCGTGACAGGTGGCCTGCCCACCCATCTCTTTGTGTCCGTCTACACACCGTCGAATGAAGATCACCCAGATCGACAACATCCTCGACAAATCTGACACGAGTTTGCCAGATGACCAGATTACCCATACTGCATCAGCTTGAAACTGTTCGCATGTTGCACCGCTACTAAGCCATTGAGCCTTGTGAACAAAACAGACCGACTCCGCTGCCCCAGCATCACATCGTTCGCTGTGTATCTCCCCTCCCCGCGCCGGGAGCGGCTGCGCGAGCGACGCTAGGAGCGAGAAGCGACCGAGAGGGAGCAGAGCAGCCGCAGAGTGCAGCGAGGGGCCGGGGGAGAGGTTTGCTGCATTTCAGCGCCTACTTCGCCCGATGGAGACGACTGGCAAGCCCGGCCATAGCCAGCGCCAGCACCACCAGCACGGCGATGATGCCATACGCGCGCTGAATGCCGATCGTATCGGCAACCTTGCCCATCAGCAGCGGCGCCGTGAAAACCGCGATGCCGCCTGCTAGTGTGACCCGTGAGCTGGCGCTATCCGCATTGCTTGCAGAAACACCCGTGGCGGTGGCCAGCGTCAGCGGGAAGAGGTTCGCGACCCCCAACCCCGTGATCAGCAGCCCCACGACACGCAGCGGAGCCACCGGCGCCAGCCACAGCAGCGGGAAGCCCGCCAGCGTGACCACCAGCGCCAACAGCAACAGCGAGATGGTCGACCTGCTGTGCGTGAGGCGGCTGCCAATCACCCGCCCAATCACCTCCGCCACAAAGAACACACTGAGAGCGCTTGCCGCCGTGACCGCGCTCAGCCCGCTCGCATCATGCAAAAAGTCGGCGCTCCACACGACGACACACCACTCGATGGCGACGCAAAACAGCATGAGCACCCAATACGCCCAAAAGATTGGGGGCAGGGCGCGCTCAGACCGGGAGTTGTCGGCGACACCCGTTTCCCGCGCAAGTGCGGGAGCCGCGGCCCGCGCCGGTAGAGCAATCGTGCGCCCGTAGAACCCTAGCAGCACAAACACCACGACGGCCGCGAACAGTGCCCCCCGCCAGCCCAATCCGCTGCCCTGAAAGCCGCCCACGAGGACAGGCGCGAGCCCCGCGCAAATGCTCGCCACCACGTTGGACTCCGTCAACGCAATGGCGCGCCGCGCTCCATGCCGGTCGGCAAGCGTGGACTGGATCAGGATCAGTAACAGCGCGCCGAATGTGCCCATCAGCAGCGCAGCGGGAATCGTCAACGCCGCCGTCCGCGCCAGCGCCAGGCACACCGCTCCTAGCGCCATACCTGCCGCTCCACTCCAGAAGATGCGGCGCCGTCCATAGCGATACGCCAGCCGGTCGCCCACCAGTCCCGAGACGATCGCACCGAGCGCGAAGGCGCTGACGTGCAAGCTGCCCACCGTATGATTGATGTGCAGATCGTCCCGCAGGAACGGCATCACCGGCCCAAGCACCGCCTGGAGATAGGCAAAGTAGCCAAGCAGCAGATAGGCCAGCCATGTGAAGCGGTCGCGTGTAAGCCGTGTCGCCCCAAGTGGGCGCACTTCCTCTGTGGAGCGGGCGCGCAGTGCTTTCATAATCCTGATCCTGTGCCCCTCAGTTCTCGCGCGGCTCAGTCACGGCGGCGTTCGCGATTGCGTGCTGATTCGTGCGCTGCAGTGCCAGCCACAGCCCAAACATCACCACCGCCAGCACGCCGACGAACGGTAGCAGCGTCCACAGACCTACCTGCTGCGCCAGCGTGCCCGCCAGCCAGGGGAAGAATGCCGCGCCCAGGCTCCCCAGGCTCGCGGCAAAGCCGATGGCGCTCTGTTGCAGGCGCCCCTCCACGCGCTCGCTGATCACAGCAATCGTGCTCGGGAAGATCGGCCCCAGGCTAAAGCCCGTGACCCACAACCCCACCGCGGCGATGGCCACATTCGGCGCCACCCACACCAGCGCCACGCCCACCGCCACCCCCACCAGACACCACTGGATCAACCGTGCCGCCCCCGCGCGCTCTGCGATGCGCCCCAGCACAAGCCGCCCGACCGTCAGGCCCATCCAGTACCCGCTGACAGTCCAGCCCGAGATCAGCGCGGCGGCATGACGATCCTCAGTCAGCAGGCTATAGCTCCACGTCCCCAGGCTCACCTCAGCCCCGACATACGCCAGCAAAAACAGCGCGGCCAGCCAGACCAGCCCCGTGCGCAGCGTGACAAAGAGGATATTCCCCTCAGCTCCCGCCTGCCCTGAGCCCGTCTTCCCCGCGGATACCCTGCCATCATCCTGAAACAGCAGCAGAAAGCCAAGCAACACCACACCACCGGCGGCGACCCACACAAGGTACGTGGTATTCCAGCCCCAGGCCAGCACCAGGATGGTCGAAGCCACGAGCGGCCCGATCAGTGCCCCAATGCCATAGAAAGCGTGCAAGTAATTGAGCAGGCCGGTGCTGCTCGGCAGTCCCGCGATATACGCATTCAGCCCTGCGTCGAGAATGGCAACGCCAAACCCAATGCAAAAGAGCACCGGGAACAGCGCGACGAACGGCGGCATGGCGCTATAGATCGCCGCGCCCGCGATCATTCCCACGGCGCCAAGCGCGAGCATGTTGCGCCGCCCCAGCCGTTCTAACAGTAACCCGCTGCTGAACGCCGCGATCAAGTAACCGAGCGTGCTGGCGATGAAAAGCAGCCCCGCCGTCGCTTTGTCTATATCATAGTGTGCAATGACGCTCGGCAGTAG
>DASVOW010000371.1:0-6216 GCA_036383155.1 Ktedonobacterales bacterium | reverse complement strand
CAGGGCAACGGTGCGCTGGCGAGCCTGCTGCAGGGATATGAGCCCTGGCTCGGCACCATCGGCACCTCGCGCAACGGCGCCTTGGTCGCCTCGGAGTCAGGCGTCGCCGTCACCTACGGCCTCAACAACGCCCAGGCGCGCGGCCAGACGTTCATCGACCCAGGCACTCCCGTCTACGAAGGCATGATCGTCGGCCTCCACCAGCGTCCCAGCGATCTCGTCGTCAATGTCTGCAAAGAGAAGAAGATGACCAACGTGCGCTCCTCCACCTCAGACATCGCCGTTCGTCTCTCGCCTCCAGTCAAGCTCAGCCTGGAGCAGTCGCTCGACTTCATCAACTCCGACGAGCTCGTAGAGGTGACCCCGCAAAACGTTCGCCTGCGCAAGCGCCTGCTCACACAGCACGAGCGCTCCCGCGCCAAGGAGTTCGAGCAGGCCACCTCTCACTAACAGGGGTGGAGCGGCACACCGTCGAGCACATCCACTTACCGTCCCGCACCGGATCGGTGCCGGCCCTGAGGCGGCGCCTTTGTCGCCGCCTCTCCCCAGTCCGCCTACGCGGACTGGGGGCGGAGTGCTCAATTGACTGCCGGGCACCGGCCGCTGTTTCAACCGCCCGCTTCCGCTTCAATCGCCCTGATCTATCGCTGAGGAGCATCGACACGTGAGTTTTGGTGTTGTCTTTGGCCTCACCGCGGCGCTCTGCTGGGGTGTCGCGGATTTCTTCGCCCGCAGCGCGACACGCAGTGGCGGCACGTTCCGCACTCTGCTCTCCATACAGATCATCGCCACGGTGACGCTGCTGGCCGTGGCGATGCCGCTTGGCCTTCTCCACCTTACAAACCTTCGCCCCGGCCCCACACTTGTCGCTGCCTTGCTCGGCCTCATCATCCTCAGTGGCGCCGGGCTGCTCTATCGCGCCTTCGCCATCGGCACGCTCGCTATCGTCTCGCCCATCGCGGCGAGCTATGCCGCCATCACCGCGCTGCTCGCCATGCTGCTCAGCCGCGAGCAGCCTCGTCTGCCACAACTCATCGGCATCATCTGCACACTTGGCGGTGTGATACTGGCGAGCGCCGTCTCCAACAACCCGCCAGGCGACCATGCTGGTACGCCGTCTCTCCCCGTCGGCAACCCCGCGAAGCGTCCCAGCAAAGCGCCTCTCTCACTCGCGCCTGGCTTGCCCGAAGCCCTCCTCTCGATGCTCCTTTTTGGCGTCGCCTATTGGGCGTTGCGCTTTGTCGTCGCCGATCTAGGCGGCGTCACCGTCGCCTTCATCGCCAAGGCCAGCGACCTGATCGCGCTTCTGCTCCTCACCCTCGCCGTCGCGCTCCTACAGCGCCACAGCTCACGCCGCACTCCTGCGCATTCCGCTACACTGTCGCCATTGCCCACTCAGCCTGCCGCCAGCCGATGGAACATCTTTCTCCTCGCCGTCATCCCCACCGCCCTGCTCGACACTGCCGCGAACATCGCCTACAACCTTGGCATCGCCGGGAGCCTCACCTCCATCGTTGCCGTGATCTCCTCGCTCTTCAGCGCCGTCACCGTCCTGCTCGCGTGGATCTTCCTGCGCGAGCGCCTCTCGCGCTGGCAATGGGTCGGCACTATCGCCATCTTCCTCGGCATCGCCCTCGTCAGCATCTAACTGGTCGGGTGGAGCGATAACTGAGCACTCTGTCGAGCGCGCAATGTATACTTTGTGTACAAAGACAGCCAGTGACTCAAGGTATGGCAATTATCGGCATCTGCGGTGCAATCGCCTGCCTCTAGTCCCCGGTAGGGGACTTTGCGGCGCCCGCAGGCGCCTTCAGGCGCGGTTTCAACCGCCCGCCTCTCAGAGAGGAGCGCGCTCGATGGACGAAGTGATGGTTCATGGCGGCCTGCTGATCGCCGAAATGCTGCATCGAGAGGGTGTCGAGGTCGTCTTCACCCTCAGCGGCGGCCACGTCGCCGCCATCTATGACGGCTGCGTGCGACGCGGCATCCGCGTGGTAGACACCCGCCACGAGCAGGTGGCCGTCCACGCCGCCGAAGGCTGGGCCAAAGTCACGCGCTCGCCTGGTGTCGCGCTGCTGACAGCTGGCCCCGGTGTCACCGACGGCATCACCGGCATCGCCAACGCCCACCTTGCCGGTAGCCCCGTCCTCATCGTCGGCGGCGCCGCTCCCATCTCCCATTGGGACCAAGGCGCCCTGCAAGAGCTGCCCATGGTTGATGTCCTCCGTCCCATCACCAAATGGGCGCGCACCGTCGTCCAGACCTCGCGCCTCGCCGAATACACCGCCACCGCCTTCCGCGAGGCCACCTCCGGGCGTCCCGGCCCCGTCTTCCTCGAATGCCCCATGGACGTCCTCAACAACCTCATTCCCACCGCTGAGGCTACCATCCCCACTCCTGGCTACAGCACCACCACCCATCCCCTTGGCGATCCCGCCCTCGTCGAGCGAGCCGCCGCCCTTCTGGCGCGTGCCGAGCGCCCCGTCATCTTCGCTGGCACCACCGTCTGGTGGAACGATGCCGCCTCCGCGTTGCGCGCCCTTGCCGAGCGCCTCCAGGCCCCCGTCTTCCTCAATGGCGGAGGACGCGGCAGCCTCCCGCCCGACCATCCGCTCTTCTGCTCGCTGGCCCGCAAGACGGCCCTCGGCGGCGCCGACCTGATCCTGCTCGTCGGCACCAAGCTCGACTTCCGCCTTAATTACGGCCAGCCGCCGCTCATCCCCGCCGGCGCCAAGATCGTCTGGCTCGACACCCTCCCTCAGGACATCGGCGTCAACCGCAGCCCCGACGTAGGCATCCCCGGCGACGTGCGCGCCACCATGACGCAAATCACCACCGCCCTCGGCTCCCCCGCCGACCACACCTCCTGGCTCGCCACCGTCCGCGACGCCGAGCAAAAGGCGCGCGAGGCCGAGGAAGCCCTGATGCGCTCCGACAGCACGCCGATCCACCCCCTGCGCCTCTGCCGTGAGCTGCGCGACATCCTCGACCGCGACGCCTACGTCGTAGGCGACGGCGGCGACATCGTCAGCTACGGCGCCCGCGCCATCAACGCCTGGGAACCCGGCCACTGGCTCGACGCTGGCCCCATGGGCACACTTGGCGCCGGAACCGGCTTTGCCATCGCCACCAAGCTCGCCCGCCCCGACAAACAAGTCGCCATCCTCTTTGGCGACGGCGCGTTTGGCCTCAACGGCATGGAGTTCGAGACGATGGTGCGCCACAACCTCCCCATCGTCGGCGTCATCGGCAACGACGGCCAGTGGGCGCAGATCAAGCATCCCCAAAAAGCCATGCTCGGCCACAGTACTGCCGCCGACCTCGCCCCCGGCATCCGCTACGACCGCATGGTCGAGGCGCTTGGCGGCTACGGCGAGCTCGTCGAGCGCCCCGAAGACATCCGCCCCGCTCTTGAGCGCGCCTTCGCCTCCGGCAAGCCCGCCTGCGTCAACGTCCTCACCGATCCCAACGTCGTCTACAGCCGGTCCACCCAGGCCGCCGTCTAAACACAGCAAAGGGCAGGCGTTATGGGCATCCTTACCGAGGACATGCAGCGCGTCGTGCGTGAGCAGCGGCTAGGATTTGTCGCCACCGTCTGCCCCGACGGCACGCCCAACCTCTCGCCCAAAGGCACCACCACCGTCTGGGACGACGATCACCTCGTCTTCGCCGACATCTGCTCGCCCGGCACCGTCGAAAACCTCCGGCACAATCCCATCTGCGAGATCAACGTCGTCGATCCCGTCTCCCGCAAAGGCTACCGCTTCAAAGGCGCCGCATCTCTTCACGCAGCGGGCGCGCTCTTCGACGACGTCGTCTCGTTCTACCGCAGCCGTGGCACACAGAACCCCATTCACACCATCGTGCTCGTGCGCGTCGAGCGTGCCCTCCCGCTTATCTCCCCTGCCTACGACACCGGCCTAACAGAAGACGAGGTGCGCGCCCGCTGGCTCCACTACTGGGACGCCCTCCATCACTCTGCGCCTCCCGAGGCGCCCGGCGAGTAATGTCCATCGAGCTATCGCAACACCTATGGTACGGCCTAAATTGTTGGGAACCGTTGGGGTCGAAGTAGCGTCTGGGCTAGGGAACGAAGACATGCTCTTCTCTACTGGAATGGTCCGTTGGAGGATGAGGTAATGCGGCGACGTTGGCTTCTGCGAGGAACAGCGATCCTCTCCATGGTACCCGTGATAGCAGGCCTGCGTTTTATCGCCGCTCCAGCCTTCATCAGCAGTCCGGATACCGTACACATCGTCGTGACCGAGGTCCAACCGCCCTCCCGAAGCGGAACCGTGATCTTCGACCACCGATCCTCTCAGCGAGCGGGAGCCATATATGCGCAGCTCGTGTCTGGTGGGCCGCTGACCAACGGCGCGTCTTGCCCGGCATTTGGCAGCCAACAACCGTATTATCACTATGAACTGACGTTCTTTCATCTGGGAGTGAAGGTAGCCACGGCAACGAGTGATGCCATCGCCTGTCAAACCTTTACGGTAGAATATCCCGCTGGTAGCATGGCCTATTACTCATGGGTAGGTAAAAACCATATCTCTTTTTGGGCGCGGCTGCATCAGCTCGTGAATGTTCCCGAACCCATTGGCATCTGTATGACCATGCCGTTGTGCCACAGCTAGCCAGCGTCAATCGGGTGGCAATACTCTGCTTAACATCACGTAATACAACAGACGCTTCCCCCGACCCGCTATAATCTCCCCATGAGGAAGGAGCAACACGAGCAGCATCATGTCCATAATTGAAAGCCAGTCCAGTCCAGACCTCTCCATCGAGCAGCGCGACACTCCCGAGGAGACCTACATCGCCCGCGCCGCCACATTTGCCCGCGCCCGCGACGAATACGACGCTCGCGGCACGCGCAACGCCAATCTCAACGTCGCCCTCTTCTTCGGCGCGCTCGTCTCAGTGGGCGTCGCCGCGTTCGGCGATCTCCCCATCTTCTTTGGCGTCGCCGCGCTGCTCTTCGGTGGCTTCATCGCCGCCTTTTCCCGCCTTGGCCGTCTCAACCGTCTGCGCCGCCGCTACTACATCCTCTGGCAGATCAACGACGAGGGACCCAAGCGCCTGCGCCGTCAGTGGTCCGATCTCCCCTTGCGCGAGCCAGGCGCCACCCCCGCCGACCATCCCTACGCCGCCGATCTCGATCTCACCGGCCATGCCTCGCTCCAGCACCTCCTCGCCACCACCAGCACACCTGCGGGCCAGGCCACCCTCCAGCAATGGCTGCTAGCTCCTGCCTCTATCGCCACCGTACGCGAGCGCCAGACTGCCGTCGCCGAGCTTGCCCCGCAGATCGACCTGCGCGACGAGTTGGCTCTACGCGGGCGGCTCGTCTCCACCTCGCAAGATGCCTACGAGCGCTTCCTCACCTGGGCCGAAGCAACACCCTGGCTGTTACGCCAGCCCTGGCTCATCTGGCTCACCCGCGCCCTGCCCATCCTCACCGTCGCCGCCGCTATTGCCCAGCTCGTGCACCTGACGACTGCTCCCATTTGGCTGGCATTCATCGTCATCAATGGCATGCTGACCTGGCTCTACGGCGGCACCCTGAATGGCCTGCTCGATCAGGTCTCCGACCGCCAGAGCGCCTTCCAGCCCTACGCCGACCTCTTCCAGCTCGTCGAGACGCAGCGCTTCGAGGCTCCAGCCCTGCGCCGTGTGCAAGATACCCTTGCCCGCGACCAGCTCCGCGCCAGCGAGCAGATGCAGCGCCTCGCCCGCATCATGCAATACGGCGATGTGCGCCTTTCCATGTTCTTCCCCGTCCTCCAGGCCGTCACCCTCTGGAACTTCCACGTCCTCTGGTTCCTTGAGCGCTGGCAGCGCACTGCTGGGCCCTACGCCCGCGACTGGCTCGCCACCCTCAGCGAAGTGGAGGCGCTCTCAGCCCTTGCGACGCTTGCCTATGATAATCCCACCTGGGCTTTCCCCGATCTCAGTGAATCAAGCGGCCCGGACGCCATCCTCACCGCGCGCAATCTCGGCCACCCGCTCCTGCCTCCCGCCACCTGTGTCGGCAACGACGTAACCATCGGCCCTCCCGGCACATTCCTGCTTGTCACCGGCTCCAACATGTCAGGCAAGAGCACGCTCCTGCGCGCCATCGGCGTCAACGTCGTGCTGGCCCAGGCCGGTGCGCCCGTCTGCGCTTCCGCCTTGCGTCTCCCGCCCATCGAGCTTGCCACCAGCATCCGCGTG
>DASVOW010000370.1:0-7696 GCA_036383155.1 Ktedonobacterales bacterium | reverse complement strand
CGTCCCACCCGTCTACAATCCGCCGCCGTACCTGCGGCCAGCGCAAGGAGCCCGATCACCCGTGAGTACATCGTACACCGCTTCCCGCACACTGCACGCGGTCGCCCAGGTCATCTCCCTCGTGCTTGGTATCGTCGAGCTGTTGCTGCTCGTCCGCATCGTGCTGCTCCTCTTCGGTGCAAACCCCACCGCAGAGTTCACCAGCCTCATCTACGGCTGGTCCGGCCCCCTCGTTGCCCCGTTCCAGGGCGTCTTCCCCAACGTCATCAGCATCGCTGGCGGCGTCCTCGATGCCGCTGCCATTCTCGCCATGATCGTCTACGCCATCGGCGCCCGTGTCGCCGAAGCTGTCCTGCGCATGCTCGCTCGCATCTAAGTGCGTCGTGCCTCACGTACGGTCGGCATACGTACGCTTGAGCAGGCGCTTGGGTGGCCGGCCCCAGCGGAAGGGGGTAGGATGCCGATTCCAATCGGTGACGCCCGCATGCTCACCTGCCGCACCGCCGGGCTCCCGTCAGCAGGTTGATCCCAATCGTCCATCGGCAGTGACACGTAGACCGAAGGGCGGCTGCACGGCCGTGGCGTAGCCATGCATCAAGGCCGCGGGAACATCCTGGGCACGTAAGGGCTCGTATCTCAACTTCACACACGGGTGGGGCGATTCCGGCACGCAGGTTGGTCAGCCACGGCTCGATCAGATCCATCATGCGCGTCTGCTGACCCGCCGTCACGACGAGTGGCGTCTTGTTGTGCCAGGCGGCGACGAGATTGCCCATCGCGTTGGCAGTGCCTGGCGCGCTGTGCAGGTTGACGAAGGCCGGTCTGCCCGTCGCCTGCGCCTTGCCATCCGCCATCGCGACGACCGATGCCTCCTGCAGCGCCAGCACATAGGTGAAGTCGGACGGGAAGTGTTCAAGGAAGGTTTCCTCGGTGGAGACGGGATTGCGAAACACGGTGGTCATGCCAAGGGAGCGGAGCAGGGCGCAGCATTCTCCGTGCCCGCCACATTCAGTTCAGGCGCCAATTCACTACCGAAGATATGGGATGTTCCATGCCGCTTTCTGTGAGAATGGAGAGGCGGACGGCGTAGATCGTAGCAATAAGACTGTGCTGGTGGTGGGATGCGTACGTCGCATGCCGCCGGGCATCTGCCATGCGTCTGCCATGCGTCTGCCATGGGCGACATCGGAGACGTTGGACTGGAGCGTCTGCCGTGACGAACGTTTTCTCCGCGACACCACCTGCAACACCACCCGCCGATCAACCACCGACCATCGCCAACGTACGAACAGCAGGACAGGACTACGCCGACCGCTGGGACTGGCTGCGCATCGGCATCTTCTTCTGGGGCGTGGTGCTGCTGCTCAATTTCGCAGCCAGGGTGATCCTGGTACCCTGGCTGCCAGTCAATCGCGACCCCCTGTCTCCTCAAAGCGACCCCCTGTCTCCTCAACACTACGACCTCCTGACTGGCTTGGTGGTGGCAGTCGCCGAGATGGGGCTGGCCGCGCTGGTGTTGATCGTCGCCAGCGTGGTGCGGAGTCGCGACTTCTGGGGCGACCAGGGATCGGGGCGCTTGCGCGCGGCGCTGCGGCTGTTGGGGGCGCTTGGCGTACTCGCGGCGGCCGGCGGCTTCGTGCTCATCTTCAGCGAGAGCATCGCGCTGGCACAGAATACGGCGCTCCCCTCGGGATTCGACACCGGCGCCTGGCTGCGAGCAAGGGGCATCGGCTGGGTGCTCATCGGGGTTGCCAATGGCTTCGTCCTGGGGGTGGCGCTGGCGTTCGTGTTCCGGCGGCTCTCGCGGCGAACGGGCCTGGCCTGGCTCGCCGGACTCCTCGGCGCGGCGCTGGTCGCCGGCTGCACGCTCGGCCTCTCCAACGAGCTCGACACATTGCTACTGCGTGCAAGCTTGGCAGCCACAAGAGCGCTATGGCCACCACCGCCAATAATTAGTCCTCTTCATAGGATAACCTGCCACTTCTGGCCCGAGCCCGACGTGTGCGACGCCTTCACTGGCGGGCAGCACTTCGGCGGGCAGGTGCAGGCGTGGCTGGTAGCAGCGGTCCTGCCGGTGCTGCTGGCGCTGCCGCTGGGCGCGCTTCTGGGGGCGCCGCTGGCCCATCCCGACAGGGCATCCAGAGCATCCGGTACAGGACCGGCGCAGACGACCGCGACGCATGGTGCCGCCAGCGACGCGAGCGTGCCAGCAGGGCCGCGGAACGCCCCAGAAGTGGCGGGCGGCTGGCAGGCGCTGGGCCGCATCGCGGGCGCCTTTGCCGCCGGTTTGTTCGTGACGGCGGCATGGCTGTACACCGTTCTGGAGCGGGATTACCTGCCGCAGGAGACCTACCTCCTGAACTTTCTCTCGCGGGAGGCCGGCATGCTGCTCCTGATCGGCGTGCTGCTCCTGCCCTTTGGCGTGCTCGCGCTGATCGGCGCGTTGCGCCTGCTGCGGATGCCACGCGAGCTTCGCCCGCCGATATGGGCAAGCGCGGCACTGGCACTGGTGGTCGTGCCGGATCTTGTGACAGCACTTTCCGTAAGGGAATCGCTGACACTGCCGGACCCACTGACTCCGCCGAACGCCCTGACATATGGAGGACTCGGCTTCGCCTGGGCGATAAGCCTGGGAGCATTGCTGGCGGTGTGCTGGTGGCCGGCGGCGCGCACCGGGACGCGGCTGGCGACGACGGCGCTGGCGGGCTGGCTTGGCTTCGCACTCCCCCTGGTGCTGCTGGCCGGCGCGAGCGCTTATCAGTTTGCGACGCTTGACCCGAGGCGCTACGACTGGACGACCTGTCACGACCTGGGCTGCGCTGCCGGCAAGCTCGCCACCTGGGCGATCACCGGCGCTATCGAGACTGCCCTCGCCGCCGTGCTGATAGGTCTGCCGTTTACCTTATTCGGTGCGTGGATGGGGAGCTGGCTGCTGCGGCGAGGCAATCTTAGCCGCGCCAGCGATGCGGTAGCATGACGCGAACCGCCATATGAGCGGCAAGTGGCGTAGATCATGGCAATGTAGCCGCGATGCTGGTGTGGACGCTCGCGTCGTGTATCAAGCCGGGCAGCTGCGGCGTGTCTGCCTTAGAGCAAATCTACGAAAGGTTGAGCAGGCGAGCTGCGGTGAGTGATGCGTAGAGTCAAGCCTGCTCCCTGGCCACCGGTCCCAGATTTTCCGCACTGCGCTGTCGTTTCCTCATAGCCCTACTCACAGCGTCAACTAACTTGCCAGGCACGGCATGCGGTGCGGCAGAACCATCGTCCACCAGCAACGCGTGTCCGAGCGGTTTATCCGTCATACTGGTAAGATCGACGCTGCGAGCGGACCTCCGCCCCATCATCCGCCCCATCACCAGCGACTTGACCGATCTTGATCGCACATCCCAAGGTAGGTTCCATGCGACGATTTTCATCTCGCGCACTGAACCGGATCGCGGCGCTGGTCGCGCTCCTGCTCAGTGGATGTGGCGGCCCAGCGAATGCAAACGCTCCTCTAGCCGCGGACCAGCCCATCGTGTACACCTATGATGGCGCTCAGGGCGGCGGAATCATCGCGATCAGCGGTCGCGATGGGACGACGCTCTGGCGCGCAACCCTTGGCTTCCAAAGTGGGACAGCCGTCGTCGCCGGCGACGTGGTGTTCACCTGCGTGTATCCCGCTAAAGGCGATTTTGGTGAGGACGTGATCGCGCTGCGCCTGCGCGACGGCAAGCAGCTCTGGCGCACCTCCTTGGTTCCGCCATCCCAAGAATCCGGCGTCTGCAGATTCGCTACCGACGGGACGACGCTCGCCCTCGTCGGTGGCCAGCGCACCCCCGCCCCCGCCAATGATTCCTCGCTCTATGCGCTCAACGCCGCGAATGGCGCGATTCGCTGGCGCCAGGCTATCAACGCCGTCGGGCCTGTGCTCTTAGAGCACGGCGTGATTTACACCACGATTGATGCTGACCCCATGCAGACCGATTCCCGCATCATAGGAGCGTTCGCCGCGAGCGATGGGAAGCCGCTCTGGAGTGTCCCGTATGTCGGGCAGTATGCCGGGAGTGAATTCGTAGGCGATGGCCGCGCCCTCTATACCGATGAGCATGGTCAGGCGATTGCCGCGCTCGACCTACGCGACGGGAGCCACCTGTGGGAGCATACCTTCGCCCAGGGCGAAGGCCCCGGCTGGGTGATCGCGGTCACTGGCCAGGCGCTGCTGATCGGCAGTCCAGCCCAATCCGGAGAGACTGCGCCATCCGCGCTGGCGCTCACCGATGGACATCTGCTCTGGCGCTCCCCAACGAGCCTGCTCTCCTCCTACCCGGGAGGAGGGGCCAATCTCGCCATCGCGCCGCCCTACCTATTCTCTGTCTTTGACAGGGACGTGATCGCCATCAGGCTGAGCGACGGCGCGCAGGTATGGCATACCCATTTGGACCATGAGAATCTGTCCGTCTTCGACCAGTTGATCGCGCAAGACGGCATCGTCGTGGTCCAGCTCTCGCCGGCCCCATGCTCCTTCAGTTGCTCAGGGAGTGTGCCGCGCATCATCGCGCTCGACGGCGCGACCGGGAAGGTCTATTGGCGGCAGGATGCGCGCGGAGCGCAGCTCGTAGTGGGGCCAACGCCTTCCGCGAGCGCATCTGCGACCGGCTGAGCAGGCGGGTTGCGACGAGCGTTGCGCCTAGATGGCTGCGTTCACCGCCCGCTTGCCGCAGCTTTCTGCACTTTGCTCTAAGCAAATTGCTTGAGGCATTGAATTGGAGCGTCTGCCGTGACGAACGTTTTCTCCGCGACACCACCTGCCGGTCAGCCACCTGTCGAGCAACCACTGGCCATCGCCGACGTCCCACCAACCGCGCAGGATCATGCCGACCGGTGGGACTGGCTGCGCATCGCAGCCTTCTTCTGTATGGCCGTCTTTCTTCTCAGCCTGATCGTTGCCACCCTCAATGGCTGGTATTATGAGATGCTGCGCACTAATCTGTATTTCGAGTTGCATCAGGCTCAGATGGGCCAAATCTTTTTCATTGGCGATCTGGCGGTGCCTGCAACACTGGTCATCGCTGGCAGCGCACTTTCGGATCGCACCTTCTGGGGAGTCGCTGGGCGAGAGCGCCTATGGGGCGTTGGGCGAACGGCGATGGCAATTGGCGTCGTCGCCATCGTCGCGGGTCTGGCTCTCGCCTTTGGCACTGGTATCGATCGTGTATCGCCCTATCCTGGACTGGCGCTGCTCCCTAGTGGTTACGAATTTAGCGCCATCTGGGTGGTGAGTGGCATTGAGAATGGCCTCATCCTGGGGGTCGCGCTGGCGTTTGTGTTCCGGCGGCTGTCGCAGCGGACGGGAAGAGCCTGGGTAGTGGGATTGCTCGAGGCTGCACTGGTCGCCGCAGGCATTCTCGCCCTCTACAATCGCGATGCTTTTGTTGCGAGTTTGTGGACTACGACATCGATGCAAACGGCTCAGATGTGGCTAGTGACGAGCCTCTTACCTATCGTGGTGGCCCTCCTCCTCGGCGCGCTGCTGGGGGCACCGCTGGCCTACCCATATGGCGCACGGGAAGTGCAGGCAAAGGACACGGGGGGAGGAGCAGCGAGAACATCGTCACACCCTCAGCAGGTGCAGGGTGGATGGGGCTTCTGGCGAGCGCTGGGCATTGGAGCGGGTTCTTTCGCTGCGGGGCTCTTCGCTACAGGCACGCGGCTCTATGCCATATTACAGCTTACCGGTGTGACGGGAGCCATGGCACAAACACAGCTTGCCACCCTTACCATCGTGCAACTGGTGCCCTTTGGCGTCCTGGCGCTGATAGGTGCCATCCGCTTGATGCGTCAGCCACGCGCATGGCGGCCAGCAGCATGGAGTGTGGGTGTGCTGACGCTCGTCGCTATTCTGGGGCTGCTTCCTACCTTGGTTCCACAGCTTTTCCTGAATCCACTAATAGCCACTGTTACACCGTCAGCCCAACTGGCGCCGGGCAACGTCAGCTTCGCATTTGCCGCGAGTCTTGGCATATTGCTGGCGCTGTGCTGGTGGCCCGCGACGGCATCTTCCATGCGGCGCACGCTCACCGTGGCGCTGGCAGGCTGGCTTGGCTTCGCAATCCTGATTCTGCTTGTGGCTGGACTTGCATCCTATGGGCTGGCAACATACAAATGCCATGGACTGATGTGTGGGCTTGGAGTGTTGATTCTATCAGATGTCATTCAGATAGGCGTCACCTCCATCATCCTGGGCCTGCCGCTCAACTTGTTCGGCGTGTGGATGGGGAGCTGGCTACTGGAGCGCGGCACTCGGAGCCGCGCTCGCGATGCGGTCGCATGACGCGCAGAACCACATGAGCGGCCATTAGGAGGACACAGTTATGGATATGTCTGATGTTGTGCCCAGCGGGGCATCTGCTGAGGCAGAAATGGCCCTTATCGACCGGCTGGCGTACACGCCGCAGCGCATCCTGAATGCGGTGAGCAGGTGGAGCGAGGCGCAGATACACGGCACGCCTGCGGAGAGTGAGTGGTCGGCGGCGGATATTCTGGCGCACGTGCGGGCGTCGGACGATATCATGGCGTATCGGGTATATGCGATGCTGGCGCGGGATGTGCCGCCGCTGCCGGCGTATGACGAGCGGCGCTGGGCGGAGGTGGGAGGCTACAGTCAGATGCATTTCCGGGTGTCGCTCGATACGTTTACGAAGCGGCGGGCGGAGCTGGTGGCGCTGCTGAGGCGTATCGCGCCGGAGGACTGGGAGCGCGTTGGGACGCACGAGGCGCGCGGGCCGCTGACGCTGCGCGAGGTGGTGACGGGACTGGTGGAGCACGAAGAGGAGCACGCCGGGCAGATCGAGGCGCTCGGGGCGTAATAGTGGTTGGATATGTGCTCATGGGCAGCAAACAGACGAGAGGAGGCACGTGCCATGACGATCAACGACGTGCTGGCACTCATTGCAGCAGACGCCGCTTGCCATGTGCGCCGACCGGAGGGCGAGCCGCGCCTCGAGCCCGGACACACACTCCCGGAGGACGTGCACCGATTCTATCACTTGTGTGGTGGGGTTGATCTCTTCCTGGAGTGCGAGTATCCCGTATTCGTGCTGCCACCGGGCGAGGTGGCGCTCGCCAACCCGATCATCGTGGGCCAGCGGGTCGAAGACGACCGCTCAGACTCCTGGTATCTCGTGGCCCATGACGGCAATGGCGATTATTTGACGCTGGATTGCGGCATCGAACGCGCGGGACAGTGTTACGACAGCTTCCACGAGACCCACGGTCTCGCCGGGCAGACGCCAATCATAGCGCCTCGTTCACGGAGCTGCTTGCGCGCTGCTATGACACCCGTGGGGGATACCCATACTGGCTGCGCGACGACTTCGTCTCGCTGGGCGACGCCTACTATCCAGACTAGCCGGCGGTGGCGGGCAAGGCGCGACGTTTACCAGCGGTCCCAATGTATGACGCTTTCAACAGGGCGGCGTGGAGCAGGATGAAAGTCCGTTCCTAGTGTGTACGCAACGGGAATGAGTGCCACCTGCATGGCCTGTTCATACGGGATGCCCAGGACGGCAGCCGCCTCGCGCTCGTGGTAGAGGTGGAGCGTGGTCCAGCAGGTGCCTAACCCTCTGGCTCGCGCGGCAAGCATAAAACTCCACGTCGCCGGTATGATGGATCCCCAGGCGTTCGCCTGTTCAACCACCACATCCCCATCGACGCG
>DASVOW010000369.1:0-2657 GCA_036383155.1 Ktedonobacterales bacterium | reverse complement strand
GCGCTCGCCGATGGTGCTCTTGCCGACACCTGCCGGTCCGTCAATGGTGATCTGGAGGTGCGCGTGTGGCGCGTATTGCATGGCTGTCTCTTCGCCGCTCATGAGTGTCTCTGTCTGCTGTCTCTATCTCTGATGGGACTGACGGTGGCGGTGGTGCATCCGCCGCATTATAGCAGATGGGGAGGCAATAAGGCGGGCTCAGGTTGGGAGGAAGCGAGGAGATGGGATAGTGGTTAGCCGCGGGCCGCGTCGGGGCGGTCGTCGTCGGGATGGCTGGGGGCATCGACTACGCGCAGGCCGGGACGGCGCGCGGCGCTATCGGAGTCGCTCTGATCGTCGCCGGATGGGGGGATGTCGCGAGTGTCATCGAGTGCCTCCGGGCGCGGTGGTGCGAGATAGTAGCTGGCGATGAGCGCAAGGCCGACGAATGTGGGGATCAGGCCAGGCAGGAGCCAGGGTCCCAGGCGGCCAGGAGCGGCGTTGAAGGGCGAGGGCAGCAGGTAGCCGAGGGTGTAGAGGCCGAGGGTGACGGCGATGCCGACGCCAGCAGTGACGAGGCCACCGCGCAGCACGGCGGTGCCACGCGCGACGCGGCGGCGGCTTGCCTCGGGCGTGCTGAAGATGCCATGCTCGATCATGCTCATACGCTCGCGGTGTTCCAGATAGCGGACGATGGCGATGAAGGCGAGAAAGAGCGCGAGCGCGCCCAGCCATTCAAGACCAACCAGTGCAAGCTCGTTCACGCGGGACTCCTCGATACCAACGTAAAGCACGATGTCTTGTGTTGTGCTTTATACTAACATAGAGATTGTGGCACGGTGGAATGTTTCGTGCCATGCAATGACGAGCGCGCGTGAGCTGAGTATCAGGCGCTCGGGGTATCAGGCGCTCGGGGTATCAGGCGCTCGCAGGTAGCGTGTGCCTTTCGCTTGTCGTGTAGAGTAGATATCGTGAATCCACGAAACTTTTTCCCGCGCCGGCCACTCCAACCAGATATGACAGAAGAGTGGCAGGCAAACAACATAACGCCGCTGAGCGGCCTGGAGCATGTGACGCTGCCGGGGGTGGAGCGAGTATCCGCCCCGGCGATGGTGTCAAATGAGGAGCGGGCGCTGGTGGAGCGCGCGCGATCAGGCGATCAGGATGCCTTTGCTCTGCTGGTGCGGCTGCATCAGCGACAGGTGTACACGCTGGCGTTGCGAATGCTGCGCGATGCGGAGGAAGCGAGCGAGGCGACGCAGGAGGTGTTCCTGGCGGCGTGGCAAGGATTGCGGGGGTTTCGAGGTGATGCGCGGTTTGCCACATGGCTGTATCGCATTGCGTATAACTATTGCCTCAAGATTGCCGAGCAGCGGCGCCGGGATGTGGCCGCGCGTGCTGAGCTGACGGCGCAATCCGCTCGGGAGCAGAGTCCGGCGCAGGCGCTCAGCGCCAGCCACGCGCGGGATGCCGAGCAGCAGATGCGCGAGCGTGTGCGCCACGAGATCGAAAACTTGCCAGCGAAGTATCGCATTGTGCTTGTTTTACGCCATCTCCAGGAATTAAGCTATGAGGAGATGGCTGATGTCATGCGCGTGCCAATAGGTACGGTGAAGACGCAACTCTTCCGCGCGCGGGCGCTGTTGAAGGAGCGCCTGGAAGATTTCGGTAGGCTTCGTGACGAGGGCATCTCGCGAGCGAGCGGATTGCGCGCCGGCCTGGAGGCCGGCTTGCGTACCGTGCTGGAGCAGCACGGCAACGGCGATCTCGCTGCCCAGGGACGCGATCACGCGGCGAAGGAGGAGCGTCTATGATTTGTGCTCGATCTCAGCGATACCTGCAACTGTATGTGGATGGGCGCCTCGCTCCAGACTACCTCTCGTCGTTGGAGGCTCATCTCGCGGAGTGCGCGGCGTGCAGGCGGGACCTGCACATGCTGGAGACGATTGCCCTGGTGTATGCGGAGCCGGAGCCGGTGGAGGTGCCGCCGGATCTGGCGGTGCTGATCATGGCGCGAGTTGCCCAGTCCGAGCGGGTGCGTGCGCGAGCGGAGCCGCGGCCCTTTGGCATCCGGTGGGCTGACGCGCTGGTGGCGCTGCTGCTCGCGACGTGCAGCACGCTGCTCTTTGTGTTGCTCGATCCGGCTCTGAGATTGGCTGTGCCCGCGGCCTTCATACGCAGCTTCCCAACGCTCGTCTCGCTGATGCTGGTACGGGGACCTGGCTCGATTGCCTGGAGTGCATGGATCGCGTCAGTGCTGACCGGTTCGCTGTTGACAGTATGGCTGGCGGGGGCTGAGGTGCGTTCGTCGTGGCGACGGGTATTGAGCGAGCACATGCCGCAACTGCCCCATCTGCCGCAGTCGTTCCAGTTGTGGTGAGACGGATCGAGTATTGTACTGTCAAAGGCCCCTTCTCTCTTCGGGAAGGGGCCTTTGATGATCGTGCGATGCCTGGGTCGCGCCAATGAGTCGTTCAGGCGGCGGCGTGGTGTTGGCCGCTCACAGCGGTCTGGCGCGACTCGGCTCTCTGCAGCAGCTCCAGCCATACTGCCAGCCCGATCATCAGCAGCCCAACGACGAAGTAGGCTGCCTGCACCCAGATAGCCAGGCCGATCATCGCGATCTCCACCGTCATCCAGCCCACCATGATGCAGCCGGCAACTGCCGACGCCAGCGG
>DASVOW010000368.1:0-6718 GCA_036383155.1 Ktedonobacterales bacterium | reverse complement strand
GCCGGGACCTCACTGCGCGAGCGTGTGGAGTTAGGCTTGCCCATCCGCTACCTTGTGCCTGATGCCGTGTGCCGCTATATCGAGGAGCACCACCTGTATCAGGTGCATAGTTCTACGGATGACATGCGCAATTCAATAGTTAACAATAGTAGCAAGGTAAACGAGGGGTAAGTGCTATGCCATATGCCGATCTCGGTCTCAACGACCGGGTGCGCCTGCGCAAGCCGCACCCCTGCGGCAGCACTGATTGGCGCGTCGTTCGCCTCGGCGCGGACATTGGGCTGAAATGCGAGGGCTGCGGGAGACGCGTACTGTTACCGCGCAGCGAGGTCGAGCGCCGCATCAAGCAAATCCTCAGCAGAGGCACTGATGAGCCTGCCGTGAAAAGTGACGATGAGAACGAATGAGAATGGCTAACCCACAGCCGCTGGAAGACGAGAATACACCCACGGATGCCGCTGACGTATCCTACGAGCACGATAGCGAGCGCCGGGAAGGCGTTGCGAGCAGCCGCCTGGCGCATGCCGCCGTACCCCAGAGCGGTCCCCTGACCGATAAGTCGGCCGAGGCTGCGAAGGGTACACGCGGCTTCCGCACCGTGCTTGGCAACCGCTACTTCCTGCGCCTCTGGCTCGCCCAGCTCATCTCCCAGACGATCATGAACGCCGCTAACTACGGCCTGATCGTCCTCGTGGCGAACCAGACGAAGAGCGTCACCGCCACCGGTGCCGCCATCGTCGCTTTCAGCCTGCCCGCCGCCCTCTTCGGAGCGCCTGCCGGCGTAGTCGTCGATCGCTTCGACCGGCGCCGCGTCCTCTGGATCAGCAACGCATTGCGCGGCTTGGCATCCATTGGCTTCGTCATCTCGCTCTTCATCAGTCATACCGCCTTCGTGCCGGTACTCTTGCTCAGCTTCTTCACTGCGGCGGTAGGCCAGTTCTTCGCCCCCGCGGAGGGCGCTGCCATTCCGCAGCTGGTGCATCGCGAGGAGTTGATGTCGGCGCTCTCGCTCTTCAACATCACTTTCTGGCTCGCACAGGGGCTCGGCCTCATCGGCCTGGGTCCTGCCATCCTGCTCTTCGTGCCAGACATGCACATTGGCCAACCGGGGCAAGGCTTCGACCTGCTCTCGGTGCAGGTCCTGTTCCTACTCATCGCCGTAGGGTACGCCATCTGCATGCTGTTGATTCTCTCGATCCCGGCGCGCCGCCTGCGCATGCACTCGGTCACCGGCGAAGAGCCGGTGCCACACGCGCCAAAGGGAGCGCAACTAAGTGGCATCTGGCACAGCATCGTCGAAAGCTGGCGCTTCATCCTTGCCGATCGCCGCCTCGCGAACGCTGTATTCCAACTCTGCCTCGTCGGCACAGCCACATCGGTGATCGCCACTATGGCCCCAACCTTCGTCAAAGTATTTTTCAACCAGCCAGAAAACCATGCCGCGCTGGTCTTCTTCCCGGCCGGTGTGGGTCTCGTGCTTGGCTCGGCGTTCACCCCCACCATTGCCAGGTGGCTGCGGTATCGTCGCACTGTCGCGGCTGGCGTCCTGCTGCTGGCGGGATGCATGGCATTGCTCACGCTGGCGCGTGCGCTAGCGCAACGTATCCAACCGGAGGCATGGTGGACCTCGTTCCCCTATCTAGCGGTCGCGATTGTGCTAATGTTTCTAGTAGGCGTCTCGCTCGACTTCATCAACGTCCCGGCACAGACGCGTATGCAAGAGCGCTCGCCCGATCGGCTCAAGGGGCGCGTCATTGCTCTTCAGGCGATGCTCTTCAACGCCAGTACGGTGCCTGCTGTATTGATCTTTGGTAGAGTGGCGGATACCTACGGGCTTGCGGTCGCGATAGACGCGCTCGCCGCCATCATAGCTGCTACCGGCTTGGCAAGTGTCTATTTCGGCTCGCGCATCGGGCGTGAAGGACTCCAATCGCAGAGCACGAAGTGAATCGAGGATAGATTGGCCGTATTACCAAAGAGGGGTATCACTGGCGTCGCAGCCGAACCCAAGAACATCCTCGTCGGCATGCTGTTGCCCATCGGTGACACCCTGCTGGCGACCCCTGCGCTCGCCGTCCTCCGCCGCATCTATCCGAACGCCACCATCACGGTGCTTGTCTCGCGCAGCAATGCCGGCATCCTCAAGGACAATAAGAGCTACGATCGCCTCCTCTTCGCGCCGGAAAAGGGGCCGGAGCTGGCGGCACTACGTTTCGTCCGTACGCTACGACTGCTCTGGCGCGAGCGCTTCGATCTGGTGCTGACACTCTCGCCGATCAGCTCCGTCGTGCTGGCGCTCGCCGGCGCATATCACAAGCCGTTGCGCCTCGATATGCCACCGCTCTGGTGGCTCGTGGGGACTCACGATCCCGAATACCGTGCTCGCCATGCTGCCGATCACTACATTCGCGCGCTGGCCCCGATCCTCGACCGCCCGCTTACGGATAATGAGCGGCGCCCGATCCTGCGCCTTACCACCGACGACCGCCAGAGTGCACGGGCGCTCCTGCGCGAGTGGGATGTCACGCGTAACACTCCGATGATCACCATGCATGTTGGCGGCAAAGGCTTCAACGGACGCAAGCGCTGGATGCCCGAGCGCTTCGCTGAGGTTGCCAACCGTCTGATCGATCGGTTCGACGCCCAGGTAGTGCTGATCGGCGGCGCCGAAGACATCGCGCGCAGCCAGCAAGTCGCCTCGCTCATCCCGCGCAACGTGACCGATGCCACTGGCAAAACCACTCTCAAAGAGTCGAGCGCGCTGATCGAGACATCCACACTCTTTATCGGGAATGATTCGTGTCCACTGCATATCGCCGCCATCATGGGCACGCCCTCGGTCGGTATCTTTGGCCCGTCCAATCACATCGAGTTCACGCCCATCGGGACCACGAGTCACCGCCAGAAGATCATCCACTCGACCATCCAATGTAGCCCCTGCATGCACTTCATCGGCAACGATCCACCCTGGCTCCCAAATCTCTGCTACTCCTACGCCTGCCTCAAGGCCATCTCCTCTGAGCAAGTGGTCCAGGCCGCCGTCGACCTCCTGCAGGAGCGCGAAACGGCTCCCATCTCATAACGTGCCGTACTGAACAGAGAAGAGGTATCATGGAGTGGGCCGAGTCATTCTACGCAATGCAAGATGAGTTATCAGGGGTATATACAGGAGCACTTCACCCTCAGCAGCAAGATCGCGAGCGAGCGGAATTGGTGACCACGCACCTCAGCAGCCCACCCGGAGTGGTACTCGAATTGGGAGCGGGTGGCGGTCTGAGTGCGCTCGCTACGGCCCAGCGAGGGCACAACGTCACCGCGGTTGAGCTGGTAACACACGCAGCAGCACATGCGCGCCGCCTCATCCCCAACGCAACGCCCGGAACCTTACGCGTCATAGAAGGCACTTTCTACACCGTCGAGCTACCGGAACAATTCGATGTCGTGTGCTACTGGGATGGCTTCGGCATCGGAACGGACGAAGACCAGCAAACGTTGCTGAGGCGCATCGCTGCCTGGCTCAAGCCCTCGGGGATAGCGCTCATCGACATCAACACGCCCTGGTATTGGGCGCAAGCCGCCGGCCAGCGCATGACCACCTCAACGTTCGTTCGAGAGTACGGATTTGACGCCGATGGATGCCGCATGCTCGATCACTGGTGGCCGCCACAGCATGAAGACCAGCGCGTCACGCAATCGCTTCGCTGCTATTCTCCTCAAGATCTGCGGCTGCTCCTGAAAGGCACCGGGCTGATCCTGGAGCGGCTCGTCCCAGGAGGAGCAGTAGACTACGAAGCGCACAGCTATACTTCAAACGTCTCGCTGGAGCGCGCAATGCAGTATTGCGCGCACCTGCGACGCGAATGATCCACTCCAGAGAGTTGGAGGAACATTGCGACGTGACGAATCCAACACTTCTCAGCTATCTGATTAGCCCTTCTTGCGCTGCCGCGCCAGGATCGAACGCAGCTCCGCGACCTGTGGCAGCCCTGGCTGCAGCCTATCGATCAGATCCAGCTCACGTGTCGCTTCGGTGTAGCGTTCCAGCGCGCCATACGCCGCCGCGAGGCTGAGCCGGTAGGTGATCGTCAGTGGTGAAAGCTGCACTGATGTCTCTAGAGGAGCCAGCGCCCGTTGCGGCTGTTCGCGCGAGAGCAGCAGCGAGCCAAGCGCATATTGTGCCTCCGCATCGCCGGGATCTCGCCTGATGCCCTCTTCCAACGCGATGAGCGCATCATCCGGCTGCTTCAGCAGATCGTAGATCGCTCCCATCCGAGTAAAGAGGCCAGAGATCGAAGCGTCCAGGCGCGACGCCTCGCGCAAGGCCCCAAGCGCATCCTGGGCGACACGACGTCGCTCGTCCTCCGTCACTGGCGTGTCGTCGTCGAGGTTCTCCCCCGTGATCCGCCCGACCAGTGAGTCCGCGAGATCCGAGTAGAGCGATGCTCGCTCCGGCTCGATGCGGATCGCCTCGCGCAGCCGCTCCTCCGCCTGGTTATAATGCCCCTGGCGCGCCAACAGCTCGGCCACTCCTTGGATGTGCTCCGCCGTCGGCTGAGCCTCCGCTACAGACGTGAGTGTGGCGATGGCGCGCTCCAGCCAGGCAGATGCCGCCGCGGTCTGCCCTTGCGACTCATACTGGGTAGAGACCAGATACTGCTCAGCACCTAGCTCGAAGCGCATGTGCACATCGTCGGCGAAGCGCCCCTGCATCTTCTCGAGCAGCGCTGCCGCGCGCTCGTGATTGTTCAGCGACCTCGCATCCGTTACCGCCGCCTGATAATTACTCTCGTCGAGCGGCAGTCGCGCAGTCAAGGCATCACTGTAGTGTAGCGACGACGTAAGAGCGCCCGTCACCGTGCGCAGCGCCTCATTCGCTTCTTCGCTGCGCGGTTGTGGCGGAGGCGCCTGCGTGATGCGCTCGACGATCTCATGCGCTTCTTTGATGCGCCGTTGCAACTCATCGACGGTCAACGCCTGGCTCGCAGCCCCTTCGTCGCGATTGCGGCTGATGCGCCAGACGCCGAAGGTATGATCGCGTGCCAGCGTATATCCAGTCCAATACCAGTGACGCCCGCTCTCCTTGCTCGAGAGCGTAGCGAAAGGCAGTTCGTCGAGTTGACCGCCGAGTGGCGACTCGTGCAAAAGTAGCGACCAGAACGCTTCGATATCCTTGCGCTCACCACCCAGTGCCGTTGGCGCGTTCGGCACCCAGAGCGCACTTGCGCGTTGCTCCTGTTCGCGGATCAGCGTCAGTCGCAAGCCATCAGCCTTCGCCTCTGCGGCCCACCGGCGGCGCAACGCAATAAACTCGTCGCGCGTCTGCCGCTGACGTAGTGGATGATCGACGGCAAGTAGATCGTACGCCAGAGCGTAGTCGCCAAAGCTCCATGCGCCGATCCAGTTCGCTACTGTCTCATCCGGCTCTAGGTCTCGCCCCACAAGGAACACGTCACCCTCGCGTGCGCTGCGGCGCTCCTCCTCCGCGATAGCCATTCTGGCAGCTTCATCCTCTGGCTCGCTAAGGAGCCGCTGCGTCATCTGAGTGCGATACCGCTGAAAGCCAGCATCTGGCTGCGTGCTGCGCCATTCATTCACCGCCAGCGCTTCCAGTACCAAGCGCCGCGCCTGCGCCCACGTGACTGGAACTAACTCCCGCTCCGATTCGCCGCGCAACCCATCCACCACCTCGGAGTGGAAGCGGCGCCGGCTCATCGCGTCCAGTTGCTCGAAATGCTCGACGCCCTCGCGCCAGAAACTCAGTTGTAGCAATTGCCCCCGCAGAAAGTTGGGATCCTGTCCCTCCTGCCAGCCCATCAGCAACGTGATCTCGCCCTGCTCGCGGGTGCGTGTGGCGAATCCCTCTGCGAATATCGGACCGGTCTGCACTGACATGTCAGGAGCTTGAGCGCGTGTGCTAATCGTTGGGGGAGTAAAGACCGCAGACGCTGCCGCAGTGGTCACGGGTATCACGAGTGAAGGCAGCGCCCCGATGGAGCGCAACCGGATACGTGAGCGCCTGGCCTCGCGGGCAACCTCCTTGCGCATATCGAGCTCGCCTATCGCCTGTGCCACATCTGCCGCGTCGCGCGCGGTTGGTCCACGCTGCTCCCCCAACCGTTGTGCAAAGGTCAAAGCCACATCATTGGGCAGCGTGCGGACAGGGTCGAGCTTCGCTACAAGCGCCTCGCGACCCTCTGCTTGTGCCTCGCGTAACGTCTCTGCCAGTGTACCGAGAGCGCCGAGCTGTGCGTCGATCTGTGCCTGCTGCTCCGCCGAGAGTTGGGCCGAGGCCTCACGTTCGCGTTGAGACGTCGTCCGCCGTGCCTCGTGCCGGTGTTGTCCTCGTCGCTTCTCCCGCGCCATGACCTGCGCTCCTCTCCAGGCTTCCCGTTCGTCTCATAGATTGTCCTCACACGCCGCAACAAGCAATTCTAGCACGCCTCCACTGCATCCCACAATGACAGCACCCTGCCGCCATCATGACTGTTGTTCTTGGAGATTTGGAGATAGAGCTACACCTCGTTTTGGCCTATCGGCTCCTGTTCCTCTGATGCTTCATGTATCCTGCTCAGTGAGTCCTGTGCCTTGTGGATGTATAAGGTCATGTGATACACTACCAGACAGGGCGGGGCACGGTGGCGGAGACGCTGGCGAGACCCCGCCTGACATATTGAATGAAGCCCGACCACCGTCAGAAGAGAAACGCATGGAATTGACA
>DASVOW010000367.1:0-2262 GCA_036383155.1 Ktedonobacterales bacterium | reverse complement strand
TACGGAGGGCGCAAACCGCTCGAAGGCATCGCGCAGCGGCTTCATGCCAAGATCAGGGCGCACACCGCCCGGCACAGCGATCCCCCAAAACGTTCGCTCACCGGTGATCGTCTCTGTGGCTTCCAGTAGCGCCTCGCGCTGCGCCAGTGCATCGGCGACGGCAAGCGGCACGTTAGCCGCTCTGCCCGCCTCACCCAGCAGCCAGAGGCGCGCGAGTATGCGCTCAACCTCAGCAAAGAGCACACGAGCCACGCGCACCGTCTTGCCAGGCGTGACATTCGCCGCCGATTCGACCGCCATACAGAGCGCTGTGCGATGCGCGTTGCCCGCCAGCGAGCATGAGCGTTCGACGAGTGCGATCACATCATCGAGGGGACGGTCTTCGGCAAGCTCGGCGACTCCACGATGGCAGTAGCCTGTTGCGGGCGGCTCGACGGCGACGACGGTCTCACCACGTAACCGCAACGTGAGCGCAAATGGCTGCGCGAGCGCCGGATGGAACGGGCCAAGTGGAAAAGTTAGCGTGCTCGTGGGGCGCTCCTTCTGCAGTCTGCGATGCCTGCTACTACTATCTCTTGGCGATCAATTTGGCCGCGCCTGGGCATCCACGCCACACACAACAGACATGTGTAGACGCCAAAGGGCGCGAAAAATCGTGCATGGCGCGAAGTCATCTCGAATGACCTGCTTGGAGGCGTACACGACGAGTATAGCATGGGTAGTGGATCGGCACAACGGATGCCGTGGGGAATGATCCCATATGTCCCACTCCTGCACATAAGAAAAGCGCCTCCTAAGGGGGAGGCGCGCGAGACATGCACTGGGTATCGGATCGCTAAAAGAGTCCTATCGCCTTGGCGACAACTATCGCAAGCACCACGAGCACGACAAGCGCGACGCCGATGCCGGCTACGCCGCCGAGTCCCCCGGATCCACCAGAGCCACCTTTGCTGCTGGCGCTTCCTGCATCACCGCTAGTGCCAGTGTTGCCTGAGCTGCCTGTGTTGCCTGTGTTGCCTGGATCGTTAGTGGGCGGCGTCGCTGCGCCAATCGGGAAAGGATTGCCGTTCGCGGGCAAATTGAGCTGGCCGCCCTGAGCGAGCGTGTTGAGCAGGCTCACGAAATCGCTGAAGCCTTGCGTACCGCTCTTGCCGGTGAGCCGCTGGTAGGTCTCGCCAAGCGTTGCCCCGCCGGTCGTGACGATCTTCTGCCAGCTAAAGCCGAGCTGACTGTGCAGATAATAGAGGAACAGCGTGCCACAGCCGTTGCTATCCTGATTGCGGTCGTCGGCATCGTTATTCGTGACATAGTCGGCGTGGCCATTGGCCCACCACTGTTGCGCGGTCTGCGCGATCAGCGACGCAAGGTTGCCGTTGCGCTCGACAGCCAGCGCGCGCGAGAGCGCCTCGCCATTCGCCTGCCCACAGGCCCACCCATTGTTGATGGCCGACTCGAACACCTCGACCAGCTCCGCGACCATCAGTCCGGTAGCCTCGTTGGCATCGGGCGCGATATACAGGTCGGTGGCATTGCACCCGAAGTGATACGCGCCACCAGCCTGCGGATCGATCAACACCTGCACCGGCGTAGCTGTGCGTGGCGTGTTCTGGTCGTCACCCTCCTGGCCCGCCGGCAGATCGATGCCGCCGAACCACTCACGCACGGCGCCATAATCTGCCTCCCCGCTCGCAAGCACGGCCTGCGCAGCGGAGGTACCTTCAGGGCTACCATCGGTGAAGGCGACGAGATGTGGCGTGCGCCCCACTTCGGTCTCGCCGCGAAACTGGCTGCGAGCCTGAGCCAAGAAAAAGGGCTCGTACACGCGACCCTGTGCCTGGCGCACGAGGACATGTGCGCGTGGCCCTGATAGTATAGGCTCCATAGAATTGCTCCCTCTGTCTGTGTGGGATCATCTGTCGCCCTGCGACTTCAGTGGTACCGTCGTAGCCGCGCCCGCACCCGAGGACACCAGCTCATCGGCGCCTACGGCAAGGCTAGCATACAGTCTTCCATCACGTCAATAGCTGGCATCACACAGATCACAAATCGCTTTTGCGAACTTTTTTGCTGCTCATCGCTAATAGTCTGGTAGGCGCCTGAATCGCCAGCGGACGACAACATGCAGATAGGGCAGCATCGGGATGAGGATAGCTGATCAGGTGGATCAATCACCAGCGCCAATAGCAGCGGAAGACGACGACGCGCAATTGCTACAGCGCATAGCATGCCAAGATCGAGGCGCGCTTGCCACACTGTACGAGC
>DASVOW010000366.1:0-2255 GCA_036383155.1 Ktedonobacterales bacterium | reverse complement strand
TGGGCAGGTCTACGGCTTTGGCTACGCGTTCTTCCTCGCGCCGCCGTATCTGCAGGTGCCGGATACCGACAATGGTTCAGAGGGCGAGACGGAGGCAAAAGAGCCGCCCGCGTCAGGAGCATCAATGGAGACGCCGGAGCGGACGAAGGGAGACGCTTGATGGATGCGATGCTTACGCCTGCGCCGTCGGGGGAGGAGCAGCCGCAGCCCACGCCGCCGCAGCCACGGCGCCGGTCGCTCTGGCGCAATCGTGACTATATGCTGCTGTGGAGCGGCCAGACGGTCTCCTCCGTCGGCACGCAGGTTTCGCAGCTTGCCTTTCCGTTGCTGGTGCTGGCGCTAACAGGCTCTCCGGCGCAGGCGGGCATCGCCGGGGCGCTGCGCGCACTGCCATACGTGTTCTTTAGCCTGCCGGTGGGTGCCCTCATCGACCGCTGGGATCGCAAGCGCGTGATGATTCTGTGCGATATCGGGCGGGCGCTGGCTCTTGGAAGCATTCCCGTCGCGATGGCATTCAGCCAGCTCACCGTGGTGCAGCTTTTCGCCGTCGCACTGGTCGAAGGTACACTCTTCGTGTTCTTCAATCTTGCGGAGGTGGCGTGTCTGCCACGAGTGGTCACCAAGGAGCAGCTGCCGGCCGCGACCGCGACGAACAGCGCGACCGAGGGAACGTCGGCGCTGGTAGGCCCGTCGCTTGGCGGCGCACTCTTTGCGTTCAGTAGCATGTTGCCGTTCGTCGTCGATGCGATCTCGTATGCCGCGTCATTTCTCTCGCTGTTCTTCATACGCACGCGGTTTCAGGGCGAGCGCACGGCCCAGCGTCGCAATCTCTGGACGGAGATTGGCGAGGGGATTGCCTGGCTCTGGCACCAGCCGCTGATCCGCTATATCGCCTTCCTCACAGGTGGCTACAACTTTATCTCGGCTGGAACACCCTTGATTCTGATCGTGCTGGCGACGCAGCAGAGAGCGTCGCCCACGCTGATCGGCTTGATCTTCACCATTGGGGGCATTGGCGGCATCATTGGCGCTTTTATTGCCGCGCCACTGCAGAAGCGACTTAGCTTTGCACAGGTGATCGTCGGCATTACCTGGATCAGCGCCCTGACTTTTCCACTCTACGCCGTCGCGCCGAATCCGATCGTGCTCGGTGTAATCACGGCGGTAGCATACACCCTGGGGCCGATCTACAACGTGGTGCAATTCAGCCACCGGCTCTCGCTCATCCCTGACGCACTACAGGGACGGGTCAACAGCGTCTTCCGCTTGCTCGCCTTTGGCTTCCAGCCGTTGGGGGCGTTGCTGACGGGCATCATGTTGCAGACACTCCAGCCGGTGCCGACTGTGCTGCTGCTTTCGGTTGTCTTCCTTGCTCTGGCGATCAGCGCGTCGCTCAACCAGCATGTGCGCCATGCTCAATCGAGTGCTAGAGCTAGCACTGCTGCTTGAGATGTCTCGCTTTCCGAGATGTGGTGCAGTTTTCTGGTACACACACTTCGCTATTTGCCCTTATCATGACAACACATGTCTGTAATGCTCGCGTATGCTGGTAGAGGCAGCCATCCGGCAACGCTTGTGTCATAGTATCAGGAGGATGCGCATGTCCACGCTCCAAGGCGCTTCGTCTGCCACTCCAGCTCCCAAACGCCGGCTCAGCCGCGATTTCTGGACCTTCTGGACGGGGCAGACTATCTCGAACCTTGGCACGTCGTTCACGCTGTTCGCGCTGCCACTGCTGGTCTATAAGCTCACCGGCTCGGCGCTGAATCTGGCCGTCACCACGGCGGCGAATATGCTGCCGTACCTGCTCTTTGGGCTCGTGTTTGGCGCCTGGGTGGACCGCGTGAACCGCAAGCGACTCATGATTGCCGTTGACCTGACACGGGCGCTGGTGATTTCCACGATTCCCATCGCGTGGAAACTTGGCATCCTCGACGTCTGGTGGATCTACGCCGTCGGCTTCATCAGCGCGACGTTGGGCATCTTCTTCACCTCGGGTGAGTTCGCCGCCATCCCCAGCCTCGTCGATCAAGATGATCTGGTGACGGGCAATGGGCGTATCCAGGCCAGCTACTCGGCGGCGGCTGTCGTCGGGCCGATTGTGGCGGGTGCGCTGGTAGCATTGCTGCCTATTCCGACCTTCATGCTGATCGATGCGACCTCGTTCCTTTTTTCGGCGATCACGCTCGGCTTGGTGCGAACCAGCTTTAACGCGGTGGACAGTGAGCCGCGAGAGAAGAAGAGCATCCTGCGCG
>DASVOW010000365.1:0-8936 GCA_036383155.1 Ktedonobacterales bacterium | reverse complement strand
CGAAGCCTACGCCGCCAATGATGATGCCAACGCGCACGATCGTTCGCATGCCGATTGCTCTCCCTTTACCCGCGTGTGGTACTCGATAGCACGCTGCTAGCGCTCCTCTGCATCTCTTACTGAGCGAGAGATGGGAACGGGTGCGGGCCATCTATGGGTCTGCACCGCGCTCCAGCCTTTTAAGGGCGAGTGCAGTCTCGTATCGATACGCACTAGCGGCACGCGCTAGAGGTGCTTGAAGATGAGCTGGCGTTGCACTTCACTCGTGCCCTCGCCGATCTCATGCACCTTGACATTGCGCCAGTACCGCGACACTGGATACTCGTCCATAAAGCCATAGCCGCCGTGGATCTGCACTGCCTGGTCAGCAGCACGCTTCGCTGTCTCGGAGGCGTAGAGCTTCGCCATTGACGCTTCTTTGGTGTACGGCTCGCCCTGCATATGCAGCCACCCCGCTTTATAATACATGAGACGGGCAAGCTCAATCTCCATAGCCATATCGGACAGTTTGAATTGGATGGCCTGGAATGCGGCGATAGGACGACCGAACTGATGGCGCTCGCGTGCGTATTTGAGCGCTTCGTCATAGCATGCCTGCGCAAGTCCGACGGAGAGTGCGGCGATGGCGATACGGCCCGCGTCGAGAATTTGCATGAACTGACGGAAGCCGTCACCGCGCTTGCCCAGCATGTTCTCTCCGGGGATCTGGCAATCTTCGAAGGAGAGGGGGCGCGTGTCGGATGCACGCCAGCCCATCTTGTGGTAGGGGTTGCCGATAATGTAGCCGGCGGTGTCCTTTGGCACGATCAAGTTGGTGATCTCTTTGTGCCCGTCAGGTTGCTTCCCGGTAACGGCGGTGATGGTGACGCCGCCGGTCATCGCGGTGCCAGCATTCGTGATAAAGTTCTTCGCACCATTGATGTGCCAGGAGCCGTCGTGCAACTCGGCGTGTGTCTCCGTGCCGGCGGAGTCGGAGCCAGCGCCTGGCTCAGTCAGACCGAATGCCCAGAGCTGCTCGCCACGCGCAAGCGGGACCAGGTAGCGTTGTTTCTGCTCCTCGCTGCCAAAGAGGTGGAAGGGTGTCGCGCCGAGGGAGGTGTGCGCTTCCATCGTAATGCCCACGGAAGCGTCACCGCGCCCAATTTCTTCGAGCGCAATGCAATATGAGAGGAAGTCTGCTCCAGCGCCACCGTATTCCTCAGGGAAGGGCAGCCCAAACAGCCCGAGATTGGCCATTTTGCGCACGATGGCATAGGGAAACTCGGCGGTGCGATCAAGCTCCTCGGCATGTGGCTTGATTTCTTCTTCCGCGAACTCGCGGCATAGGGTGCGTATCATTTGCTGCTCGGCGCTGAGCGTGAAGTCCATCGGGTGGCTCCTTTGTAGCGACCAGCCGCTGAAGGGGTCTGACGAGTATGACTCCGGCTGGCGCTCGACATCAGTGTGAAATGGACGGCCGTGAGCGACGATGCTCGCGGGGAGTACTCTGGTGCATATGCGCGCTTCTCCAGGCGCCTATGCTGGCACAGTTTGCATCACCAATTGTATCACGAAGGCAACGTAGGCTTGCTAGAAGCAAGGCCGCTTCCAGGTAGGAAACGCGGCTGTTGGAGTGGTGAACGGCGCAGGTTGCTCGGCCCGGCCTCATATCGTGGCTGTAATGGTAATGGCTCTTTTGGGTAGGCAAACGGTTGCTCCAGGGGCAGGGTGCTATACTTCGAGTGCTGGCGCCGTTGGGATGACGTGGGGCGTAGGACGCGTCGGCAAGAAGACACGAGCAGGCGTCATCAGCGCGAATCGCGAGCGGCCCGGCAGGAGGTGCTTATGCGTATCGTAAGTGATACAACAGGCTCAGTGCTTGATCCATATGCCCAGCATGACGGGCGCATCCTCGTAGTGGATGCCGATGAGGGGATTGCCGATACGCTTGCCGCTATCCTTCGGCAGGAGGGTTATCAGGTTGCGGTTGCCTATACGCTGCGCGCCGCACTCGATCAACTCCGTGAGGGTCATGTCGATCTTGTGCTGGCGGATTTGCGTATTGAGGAGAGCGGCGACGATGTGCTGAGGCGCACACGTGAGTATGCACCGTCGGCGGTTGTGGTTGTGCTCACCAGCTTTGCGTCGTTTGAAACGGCGCTGCATGCGCTTCAGAGTGGCGCGTATAACTATCTGGTGAAGCCGGTGGATGTTGCCGAGCTGCGTGTCACGGTGGACCGAGCGATGCAACACAAGCAGATGGAGCGCACGCTGGAGGCACAGGTGCGCGAGCTCGAGGCAGCGCATCTGCAGGTCCAGAGCTTCAATGCTCAACTCCAGATGCAGGTGGAAGAGGCGACGCACGAACTGCGTGAGAAGGTGCAGGCGCTCAAAGAGGCTAACACCCAACTGCAGCGCACTCAGGAAGAGCACGAGCGCTTCGTAGCAATGGTCGCGCACGAGATGCGCGGCCCACTCAACCCAATCATCAACTATGCGCAGCTTGCCAAGCGCCCGGGCATCGCGCAGGAGGCTATCGAGCACTATACCGATATCATCGTCGAGCATGCCTATCGGCTGAATCGGTTGGTGGACGATCTGCAAACGGCAACACGCCTGAGCACCGGTCAATTTACGCTGCGTCGCGAGCAGTGCGACGTGGCTGCCGCCGTCTCCGAGCTTGTCGACAACTTTACCGCGACGGTGCGCGAGCGTCGGTTTTCGCTCGAACGCCCCACCGAGCCGGTCTACGCCGAGGTGGATCGCGACCGTGTGATGCAGGCGGTGCGCAATCTGGTCGATAATGCTGTGAAGTATTCAGTTGAGGAGGGCGCGGTAGAGGTGAGCGTTTGGCAGGATGCAGAGCGTGTCTCTATTAGCGTGCGCGACTATGGGGCAGGCATTCCAGAGGAGGAGATGCAACGCATCTTCGAGGCATTTACCCGGCTTAATAAGGATGCCGATGTATCAGGTAGCGGCCTTGGCCTTTACATCACACGCGGTATTGTCGCAGCACATGGCGGCGAACTGACCGTGCAGAATGCCAGCGGCTCCGATCGTGTCCGTGGGGCAATCTTTACTATTGCTCTGCCTTTACATGCGGCTCAGGAGGAAGCGACTGAGCCCGCGCAGGCACGATCCGACGCATAGTATCTCGTTTGCGTCTCGTGATACTTCTCGTTTGCTAAACTGGTACATAATTTGCTTGCAACTGGCTCAGTTGTGTTGTCCCTTGCTTTCCAATGGATGGGACGAGGCCGACCAGGCACGAGGGTGAGCACGTATGACAAGCCAGGCACCACGAACAGCACATGATGGATATGAGCTGCGCAGAGCGCCGATCACGCGCCCCCTCTATCACACTGCCCATGGCTCGACGCATCGACGCCATGTCAACCATGTACTGACGGCATCCATTCCGCCTCATTATGACGGCATGCTGTCTATCGAGTCGTATCCAGACGAGCCTTTCATATTGCAGCATACGGCGCCATGGGTAGAGCGGATCGGCGCACTTTGCGAAGAGATCGCCGCCACTACGAGCGAGAGCGAGGCGATCCAACTCGTTTCGACGCGGATTGCCGAGATGATGGGCGGCGCGAGGGTGAGAATACTCGTCGAGCAGGACAGCACAGCACAGAATGATTCGCTGAGTGGTGAGACCCTGGCGTCGTTGAGCGTATATGGGCAAGGGGCAGATGGTATCGACGTTCCGCTGGTGAGCGGGGGCACACGGCTGGGGCTGCTGCGCATCGTGCCGCACGTGACGGAAACGCTGCCGGTTTACGATTCACAGGCACTACGTGTTGTTGGCGTGGTGCTGGCGCAGACGCTGGATCTGCACCGATTGCGCGGCGCGCTTGGCCAGCAAGGCGCGGATGCAGCTTCGTCGCATGAGCGCTGGGGAGCATTCCTTGGGCGGGTGGCGCATGAGGTGAAGACACCCCTTATGGGCATCTCAGGCCATACTCAACTCGCGCGCCGTTATGTGCGAATGGCGCGCGATGCAGCGACAGGTGAGCTGACGCTGGAAGCCGCCGCTCGGGTTGTCGATGCCTGCGAGCGCCATCTGCCTCCGCTAGAGCGACAGGTAGCTCACATCGAGCGTCTGATGCGGGGCATGCTCGATCTGGCGCAGATCGAGCATGGGCCGCTCCCGCTCGCGCTCGAACGCTGCGATTTTGTGGCGCTGCTATGGCGCGCAGTTCGCCATGTCGATGCATTTGAGAACTGCCAACTCGCGCTTACGGCTCCTGATCGTGTCTGGCTGAGGTGTGACGCTCGTCGCATCGAGCAAGCGCTTTATGACGTGTTATATTATGCCATCCGGGTCGGGGGTTATGGCGGTAAGCTGTGTGTTGGCGTAGCAGTGCACCGGCTGAACGGCGAGCGTTATGTGATGGCTACTATCGGCAATCGGAGCGAACCATCGGAGGTTGACGATTGTGCGATACTGTCACGACGTGAATTGCGCATGTTGGGTGACCACGTTGTTGCCGGTGTGGATCAGGTTCCTGGGTCTCCTGCACTCAGCCTCGCCTTGAGTGCTACAATGAGCCGGGCGCATGGCGGCAATCTCTACCACGTCCCTCATGGGTCGAGGGGAGGTGTGTTCGTACTGGCTCTGCCGATAAGTGGGCCGCGAACGGCCTGATGCGTCTTTGTATCGTTGACGAATATCAGGCCTTCTGAGAGTTTCGCGCCGATGTTTGGAGCGAAAGGGGTCAAATGGGTCATTTAAGACGTTCTGTCGTCGTCGTCGACGACGAGAATGATATCTTACGGATCCTGGCTGAGATACTCCAGGCCGACGGCTACGAGCCGGTAACGTTTTGGAGTGCCGCGAGGGCCTATGACTATATGGTGCACCAGCGGCCAGCACTTGTCGTCACTGATCTGCTTATGCCTGGCATGAATGGACAGGAGCTTGTGACACGGATCAGGGAGCAGTGTGATCCTGACCTTCCCATCATCGTAATGAGTGCCTCTGTCAATATGTCCGCCGTCAGTGGACTGCCAATCCAGGCATTTCTGAGTAAGCCGTTTGATCTCGACGACTTCCTCGGATTGGTCGAAAAATTGCTGAAGGTACCCCAACAATACGTTCCGCAAGCAGCAGGCAGTCGCTGATAGCCGTTGCGCTTGAGGAACTATCACCATATACTATTCGTGTCGTGGTGGTCAGAGCTGAGGCTCGTGACGAAGGGCACCACGGGGTTTCGCCTTGACGGCAGCTAGACCATCGCACTAGCTCGTCTCGTTTGGGCGGAGAGGATATCTTTTATGACAGACACAGCGCGCAGGCGGAGCGTCTCCACGACTAGTGCCGAAAGGACGCTAAACCGCATTCTTATAGGCGACGACGATGCTGGAATCCGCGACGTGCTGAGCCAACTGCTGAAGGACGAACACTACGAGGTGGTCACGGTTGCCAGCGGCAAAGAGGCACTCGATCAATTGACCCAGGGCGATGATCAGCATCCTGATCTGGCGCTGCTCGATATTCGCATGCCTGACATGGATGGCATTACTATCTTGCAGCGCATGCTGGAGCAAGGTGTGGATGTTCCGGTGATTCTGATGACCGGCTATAATACTGCTTCACTTGCGATCAAGGCGATGCAGATGGGCGCGGCGGATTACCTGACCAAGCCGTTCACTGATCTCGACGAGGTGATCATCGCCGTCCAGCGCACGCTGACCTATGAGGAATTGAAACGGGGCGCTGGCCAGCCACTGGCACCGGCCACACGCACTGAGCCTTCAGAGCGCATCGTCGGATCCAGCTCGGAGATGGTGCAGATCTTCAAGACGATTGGTCGCGTGGCGCGTACTCCGGCGACTGTGCTGGTCACTGGTGAGACTGGCACCGGTAAGGAATTGATGGCTGAGGCAATCCACAATGCGTCGGATCGCAGGACGGGGCCGTTGATCAAAGTCAACTGCGCGGCGCTGCCGGAGACACTGCTGGAGAGCGAACTCTTTGGCCATGAGAAGGGCTCGTTTACTGGCGCGCTCAACCTGCACAAGGGACGCTTTGAGGCGGCGAACAAAGGCACGATCTTCCTCGACGAGGTCGGCGAGATGACGCTTGGCACGCAGAAGAAGCTGCTGCGCGTGCTGCAGGAGCGCGAGTTTGAGCGGGTGGGCGGTACGGTTCCGGTCAAGGTGGACGTGCGTGTGATTGCCGCGACGAACCGTAATCTGCGCGACGAGGTTGCGAGCGGGCGCTTCCGCGAAGATCTCTTCTACCGCCTCAATGTAATCGCGATCCACATGCCGACACTGCGCGAGCGGATGGAAGACATTCCGGCGCTGGTCAACTATTTCCTCGATAAGCACCGCTATAGCGCTTCCTCGACTCCTTCGCGTATTACGGATGAGGCGATGAACATCCTGATGACGCACGAGTGGCCTGGCAACGTGCGCGAGCTGGAGAATATCATCCAGCGCGCAGTGGTGCTGAGTCGCGGAGGCATCATTACGCCCGACCATATCGTGTTCCAGAATGAGCTGAACCGGTATGTGCTGGACGTGGAGGCGAAGGTGCGAGCGCATACGCCGCTGGAAGAGCTGGTGCGCGATGTGAAACGCGAAGCTATTGTCACGGCGCTACGCCTCAACGATCATGACTATACCAGGGCGGCAGCGCAACTCAGCCTTAGCGACGATCAACTGCGCGAGTATCTGCTCGACCTCAAGATTGTGGGCGAGCCCGATCAGTAAACGATGGTTTTAAGAGTGCGCCCTCATCTCGCGTGACGCTACGGGATGAGGGCGTTTTGCAGGTGGCTTGCTCTTTCCTCGGAGGCGCTGCTATTCGCCCGGGCCGGTTTCTTGCTCAAGGAAGAGGCGGCCTAGCGTCGCGGTGGAGATGATATATTCGTCTCCGCCGAACTGCATGTCGATCAAGCCTTCCTCCGCCATGTCGCGAAAGTCGTCGGTGACGAGGAAGTACTGTTTGAGCATGCGACTCAGATCGCTCTCCGGAAGCGAGCCCCATTCGCGCAGCTTGCGCAGCACAGCCAGCTTTACCTCGGTATCGTCGTCGATTGCACGCATGGGGCGATCCTTACATCTACGGCGTCCAGGAGAGGTCCTGCGCGCCCGCTATCATGACAGTGGTCGCTTTGCCTCCCGAGGAGATTACGACATTCGTCTGGGTGCGCAATACACCACCAGCGTCAGTGCTCTGGCTCACGAGCTGCGTTGCTACGGCGACATCTCCTGGTCCCCAGACAGGCGAGGCGTTTCCCCCAGCGTCGCCGACGGCTCCGTTGCCGTCCACATAGAGCTTATCGGCGGCGAAGGCGATGTGATTGCCTTTGCTACTAATTCCTAGGGAAGGATGCGCGGCGATGGGATATTTGTTGGCTCCCCGCAAGACGCCGCAATTGCCGTCAACGCAGAAGGTTGACGAGACCGTGCCTGCTTTTGTATCAACCTTGTCGATACGCTGCCAGGCAAGAGTGCCGCTGCGTGCCAACTGCCATGCTCCGGTCACGATGTCGCCGTTGGGATCGGCGTAGGCAATGCCAAGGACGCTGCCGCCGTAGTATGGAGAGCCTTGCCTGTTCGCACTGGGGATTTGGATGTTCTCATTGAGCCATTGCGGGGTGCTGTCGTTGGCGCACAAGGAGTCGCGCGATGCCTGGTGCGATGCCTCATACTCGCGTAGCGACGGCAGCAAATAGCTGTAGATCGATGCTGTGCCAACTTGACCGGTGTTGCCGGGTGATGGAAGGGTGATGCGTGTCGCGAGGAGTTGATTGCCCTCTCCTGTGATTGCGATATCGCTGAAGGAGACATTGCCGCCCGTGTAGTTTGTCGGGGTGCCGCCAACGTTCTGGAATGGTGTGATCGCTTGCCAGACACGGGGATCACAGTCACCCAAATCAAAGAGCATGACACCGCTGCCCGACGAGTAGAAGATGGCGTTGTCATCCCACCAGGCGTAGCTGTGACCGTAGATGCTCGCATTGCCGGCGGCGGAGGTGTCGCCGAAGTGCGTGCCGGGCGTCGTATCGACGTAGTAGAGGGGGCCAGATGTGCGGGTGGGCTCGTCCGGCGTCAGATTCTCGACCAGCGCGAAGGCAATGTATTTGCCGCTGGGCGACCAGATCAGCGGACCCCAGAGGAGCGTCGCGCCATTGGAGAGCACAAGGTGGGTGAGCTGTTTGGCCTGTGCCTGTCCATTTTGTCGCAGCCAGATCTGGTTATCGTAGACGAAGGCATAGGTGCCGCCAGGGCCGGTGGCCGGGATGGATGGCGGCGCGCTGGGGTGATCGCCGGTCGAACCAGCCAGCCCCAGTGAATAGTTGGTCCCTCCGCCACCGCTGGTGCTACAGCCGGCGAGCGACAGGGCAATCACCAGCGTCAGCAGCGGCACGATAAGCAGAAGGCCGCGCCGTCCATGGATTTGCCTACTCCGCGGCATCTCACACTCTCCTTCATCCCAGTTATCTTGGTGCTGGAGGCGCCAGGCATTGTATCATAGAATGTATGCAGCAGGCGTGCCAACATGACAAATATCCGCGCTCAGACTTACGTCGTGCGCGTGCAGAGGGCGGCTACTCCGTCGTTCCCCAATGTGGCACAATGCCAGCCTGGGGAGATCGCGAGCATTTGCTCCAGTGGCGAACCTGCCGGAATCAGCGCCCAGCGGACGTGGTAGCGATCCAGGGTCTGTTGCCAGCCGGGGTTCAGGCCGATGATCGAGGCGTAGTCGCCTAACATCTCTGCACTATAGACGTCTGAGCGACTGTCAATGAATACATGATACTCCGGAAGGGCATAATCGAGGTAGCCTCCCCACTCGTATGTTGTGAATCCAACTCCTGGCGGTAGACCATTGGCATGGAGCTCTTGAGCCGCTTGCACGGGGAATGTGTGCGCGTCGTAGCGGGCGTCGAGTAGGCGTGTGGAGGTGCCAGGGATGATGCCGCCGTGCGCTACTG
>DASVOW010000364.1:0-3152 GCA_036383155.1 Ktedonobacterales bacterium | reverse complement strand
CCCGGCTCCGTCCCCTCGACGAAATACTCCGCTGGCACACCAACACGCAGCCCCTTGATGTCGCCGGTCAGCGCCGCCTCATAGTCAGGAACAGGTGTATTGACCGAGGTGGAATCCAGCGGGTCGTGTCCGGCGATGACTTGCATGAGGCTCGCGGCGTCGCGTGCGGTGCGCGTGAACGGCCCGATCTGATCCAGCGACGAGGCGAAGGCTACCAGGCCAAAGCGCGAGACACGCCCATAGGTGGGCTTGAGTGCGACCGTGTTGGTGAGCGCGCCTGGTTGGCGCACAGAGCCGCCGGTATCGGAGCCGAGCGATCCCATCGCCTCGCCTGCCGCCACCGCCGCCGCCGAGCCGCCGCTGCTGCCCCCAGGGACGCGCTCCAGGTCCCACGGGTTGCGCGTCGGGAAGAACGCGGAGTTTTCGGTGGACGACCCCATAGCGAACTCGTCCATGTTGGTCTTACCGACGAAGACCGCGCCCGCCTCGCGCAGCCGCGCGATCACAGTCGCGTCGTAGGGCGGCACGAAATGTTCTAGCATGCGCGAGGAGCAGGTGGTGCGGACGCCGCGCGTGCAGAGCACATCCTTGATGGCGAGCGGGATGCCGGCCAGCGCGCCAAGCTGCTCACCCTCGCGGCGGCGCTGATCGATGCGCTCGGCCTGGCGTAGCGCCTCGTCCTCCGTGGGGGTGACGAAGGCGCGCACGCTGCCCTCGACCTGCGCGATGCGATCGATGTGGGCGCGGGTCAGCTCGACGGACGAAATCTCGCGGCGGCGCAGCTTCTCCGCCGCCTCATGGATGCTTAGTTGCCATAGTTCAGGCACGGCCGGTCTCTCCTCGCGTATCGTATCGGAATGTGTAGCTCACTATTGGAATCATTGGGCGCGGGTCAATTGCCGATCATTCATTCTCGAGCACAGCCCGCACGCGAATGAAGGAATCCTCATGTGCGGGAGCGTTCTCCACCAACGCCTGTGAGTCGGGATACTGCCGTGGTTCATCCGGGCGCATGACGTTCGCCAGCGGCAGGATGTGCGCACTCGCGGGAACCTGGCTCGTGTCGGCCTCGCCGATAACATTGATGTGCTCGAGGATCGCGGAGAGCTGGTCGCGCAACTTCTCGCGTTCCTGCTCAGAGAGCGCCAGCCGCGCCAGCAAGGCGACATGATCCACAGTTTTTCGGTCGATGCTCATAACTCATTGCTCCAGTGCTCTAGTGCATAGTATGCGATGCTGTCCTCTAGTGGTCGCCTCTCATAGTGATCGAGCGATCGTCGCTCGTAGGTAGCGCGTCGGTTGGACCGTGATACGCTGCCGCTCGCCGCATCAGTGGCGAATCTGGAAGCCGCCGAAGGCACCTTCGGCGTTACTCCACGTCGTATCCACGGCCTCGACGATGGCCGCCGACGGCCCCCGCTGCAGGACGTTGACGAACTGCTGGAGCAGGCCGCGCTCACCCTCGGCGACCACCTCGACAGAGCCGTCGGGCAAATTGCGCACGTAGCCGCGCAGTCCCAGCGCCGACGCCTGCCGCTGCGCGAAGAAGCGATAGCCGACCCCCTGGACATCGCCACGCACGCGAGCGGTGAGGCGGGCAACACTATGCTCGGTCTCGCTCATGTGCATCCTCTCGTACAATCCAGCAGCTATCGTATACGTAGTGTGATGGCGCTCTCTGGCGGCCCGCCAATCCGCCATAGTTCCGCCACATTCTAGTGCTTGAATGGGGCTGACTGCAAGGGAAGGCGCAGCGCGATTGCGTATTGACGCAACTGTACCCGCTTCGTATACTCAAGGCGCGCCTGTGTGCGCATCCCCCAAGACGTGCGCTGTTGCTTGCCATCTGAGCGAGCGAGAGAGAGTGCCAACATGACGCAACCCGGCCCCGGTCAGAATCAACCATCACAAATGGAGCCCACCATCGTGAGCCCAGTACATCCGAGCGCGCCACCAACTCCCAAGCCCAAAGGGCGCTTCGGTCGGCGCGCCTTGCTGGCAACGGGCACGCTTGGGGTATGCGCCGGCGCTGTGGCGCTGACGCCGCTCGCCGCGCAGCAGGTGGAGCAATACACGCAGGACCAGCTCAACAACTACTTCCATAATGGCTTCGAAGCGGGACGTCAGGCACTGCTCGGCGAGCTGGGGCAGGTCGAGGGCGTGAGCCTTGAAGGAGCCATCCAGGTCGCCGAGCTGACGCGTCTGGCCGTGCTCTACATCGTGGTGCCACTCTCGAAGCTCTATGCCACAGTTACGGGGGATGTGCTGGCGATTCTCGCGACGGGTGTGCTGCAGGCGCGCACCATCCTCGGCGCGCTTCACATCACCATCGGCGCGCTCGACACCGTCTACAACTTGCTTACCACCTGGCAGAAGAATGTCACAGCGCTGCCTAAGAAGCTGGGGGACTACGCCAACGCCGACATCCTCTCAGCCGAGGCGTACCTCAAGGCGCTGCAGCGCAAGATCGTCGCCGCGCAATCCACGCCAACACCCTCTCTCACGCCAACCGTAGCGCCGACGGCCACTCCCACAATCACACCTACCGTCTGACTATCGAGCAAAAAGCGAACAAACAGCCTAAAAGTGGTATACTTTATAGAGCCCGCGCCGCTCCGTGCGCGGGCTACCTGTGTCTTATCATTACCGTATCGTCTGTACAGAGAAAGAATGGGAAGTGAGCGCCTTGTTGCGCCAAAGCCGTCGATTGTTTTCGTAGCCCTTCGCCGCGCTGACCCATGAAAGAGGCCCCGAATGCCAGAGTTCCAGGTGGTGGCTCCCTTCAAGCCCACGGGCGACCAGCCCAGAGCCATCGATCAATTGGTAGAGAGTCTGCAGAGCGGCAACAAGAACCAGACATTGCTCGGCGTCACCGGCAGCGGCAAGACGTTCACCGTCGCGCAGGTGGTCGAGCGTGTGCAGAAGCCAACACTGGTGCTCGCGCCCAACAAGACGCTCGCGGCCCAGCTCTACGCCGAATACAAAGAGTTCTTCCCCAATAACGCCGTCGAATACTTCGTGAGCTACTACGACTACTATCAGCCAGAGGCGTATATTCCACGCAGCGACACCTATGTGGAGAAGGAGAGCCAGCTCAACGAAGAGATCGAGAAGCTGCGCCTCTCGGCCACGCGTAGCCTCTTTCAGCGGCG
>DASVOW010000363.1:0-12418 GCA_036383155.1 Ktedonobacterales bacterium | reverse complement strand
GGAGTGATTCAGAGACACGCACATGTGTGCTACATGATCGCGCGGTAGATGTGGTAGACTGAGGGTCCATGGAAGAGGCGAGCGGACATAGCACGAGGTTGTGTGCGCCGTCAACTCATGTGTGGCTGGTGTGGGTGCAGGTGGTCTCTGGCGCTGGTTGCTGGACGCTGTATTTCACTGGCTCGTCTCAGTTGTCTCAAATGTAGCCAGTCGTCGTATGTTCCTAGTGTAGTTTTCTGGTCATTAGTCGTTTGGTCGCAGTGTTTTATCGCTATAGTGTCATTTCCCAGGTATTCCGGTCATCCAAGCTTCACAGACATTTTGTCTTGTGGTTCGCACTTCGATAACGGTAGTCGAGCGCAATACTGATGATTGCCCGACCCATCTGGTACACGAAGCGCATCCTCCTCAGGCAGTTCAAGGAGGCAGCTTCTATGGCGCAGGTGTTGATTGTGGAGAGCGATGAGGCTATCCGCGAAACGATACGATACATCCTCGAAGACGCGGGACACATTGTCATCGAAATTCGGAGCCACGCCGAGGCGCTGGCGTTCTTGCGTAGGTCTTCTTCTTGCCATGTGGTGCTCTTCGATAGAGGCGTGCAGGAGAATTGCGATCTCGCATTCGTCGCGGCAATTTCCAGAGACGAGGTGCTTTCCACGCGCCACGCGTATATCTGCCTGACGACCACGCCAGAGTACCTGCGATCTGCTGAGAGCGGCGTTTATGAGCGCCTCGCCATTCCTACTCTTGCCAAGCCATTCGATATCAACGATCTTGAAGAGGCGGTGAGGCAATCGGCACTTCTTTGCAGGCTGATGCCATCACAGCAGACAGTGGAGCCTACGGGCACAAATTGAGGGTGATAAGGTTTTGATATGGAGCAGTTTCACGAGCGCATGACTGTCGTCGAAGGCGATATCACGACACAGCACGTGGATGCCATCGTCAACGCCGCAAATTCGTCGCTGCTCGGCGGGGGCGGCGTCGATGGGGCAATCCACCGCGCGGCAGGATCGCAACTAGTGGAAGAGTGCAGCACGCTTGGCGGCTGCCCAACCGGCGAGGCAAAGATTACGAGGGGCTATAACCTCCCCGCTCACTATGTGATCCACACGGTCGGGCCAGTGTGGGGCGGCGGCGGATACGGCGAAGCTGATCTGCTGGCGCGCTGCTACCGTAACAGCCTGGCGCTGGCCGCAGCGCATGGCGTGCGCACGATTGCTTTCCCGGCGATCAGCACGGGCATTTACGGGTATCCGCTTGAAGCCGCCACACGCATCGCCATCACAGAGACGCGCCGTTTTCTGGAGAACGATGGTGTGCTGGAAGAGGTGCGATTTGTCTGCCATGGCGACGCGGCATACACGGTCTATCGCAGCATGCTGGATGAGGGGGCGGGCGGCTGATAGAATGGAAGGACATGGGGTCGGTGGAGCGAGTGGTGGCGCTATAGTTAACGGGCGGTAGATCAGGGAATGAGAGCGAAAGCACATGGCCGAGCGGGAGCGGGTGGTGATCTGGCAGCGCGTCGATACGCATGGGCTCGAATATTGTGCGCTGGCCCACAGCGATGCTGGGGGGTGGACACTCGGCGGCACGGTGGTGGTAACGTTCGAGGGGAGGCCGGCGGAGGCGCGCTATGAGGTGGTCTGTGACGAGCAGTGGCAGACGAAGATCGCGGTTGTCTCGCTGACAATGGCGGGGCAGCAACGCACGCTGCGGCTTGCCGTGGACGACGAGCGGCGCTGGTGGGCCGATGGGCAGGAGCTTTCCGAATTGCAGGGATGCGTGGATGTCGATCTGGGCGTCACGCCATCTACGAATACGCTGCCCATCCGGCGGCTGGGACTCGACACCGGCGCGAGGGCTTTGGTGACGGCGGCGTGGGTGCGCTTCCCGTCGCTGGAGGTGTCGCCGCTCGTACAGCGCTATACGCGGCTCGACGCGCAACACTATCGCTATGAGAGCGGGGCTGAGCTGGAGCAGGGCGGCGAACCGGCGTTCACGGCGGAGCTGCTGGTGGACGACGCGGGCTTGGTAGTAGATTATGGGGCTATCTGGCAGCGTGTCGCTACTGAGGATGTAGCCGAGGAGTAGCTGATGTTACGCGTATCAGATGAGCTGCCTGACGCCGATGCATGGAAGCGCGATCGCGCCGGGGCGGCGCAGCGAGGGGAGCATCCGCTGATGCTGGCGCCGATGCCCAGCGGCTACGCAGTACTTGGCGATACGCAGTTTTTGCCGGGCTATTCTGTGCTGCTCGCCTCGCAGCGGGTGGAAGGACTCAACGATTTGATGTTGGAGCAGCGGCGCGACTTCTTGCTGGATATGGTGCTACTCGGCGACGCGGTTATGGCGGTCTGCCAGCCAGAGCGCATCGACTACGCGATCATGAGCGATGCCGACCATTCCCTCCAGGCGCACGTGCACGCACGCTATGACTGGGAGCCGGAGGAATATCGCAACGGCTCCGCTTTTAGTTATCCACGCGAACGATGGACGGATCCGGCGTATCAGTATTCGGAGGAGCGACACGGCGAGCTACGGGCGATGCTCAGCGATATGGTGCTGCAACTCGTCGCGGCGTCTGAGGGGCATGTTGCTGAATGAATTCGCGAAGGAACAGCGAGTCTGTGTAGATTTTAGCAAGTTGGAACGTTATATTAAGGGAAGAGTATAGAGGTAGCGGTGTCGCGGAGGAGGGGCGTCTCTTCGCTGGAACGATCGCATAGGGAGGGGCGGGGTATGTCGGGGCCGTATGAGCCATATGATCGGGATCGCGGGCAGCAATTTGGTTGGTCTGAGCAGCCGGATGCGCGAACTAGCCGTCCATCGCGACCGGGCGGGAATAGCCGCCCCAATGGGGAGCGAGGATCGGGTCAATACGGCGGGTACGGGCAAGCCAATCCGCCGAGCCGGGGACGCTCGGGCTATGGTGGCGGTGGGGAGACACTCGACGACGACTATGGGCGCGCCGGACCAACGAGCCGTGGCAGGTCATCTGGCGCGAGTGGAGGATATGGCAGCGGGTACGGTGGCGGGTCCAGCGGCGAGGGAAGCTATGGCAGGCCGTCGCCATCGTCGCGAGGCAGGCGTGGCGAGAATAGCCGCCCGGCAGATGGCTATGGCGCGGGAGGCTATGGCGGGGGCGGCTACGAGAGCTACGGGCAGGGTTCATATGCTCAGGATGGGTATGGCAGCGGCGGCTATGGTAGTTCTGGCAATTATGGCGGTAATGAGGATAGAGGCGGTTATGGTGGGTATGCGGGTGGCTACGGGCAGCAGGGTAGTCCATCACAGCAGCAGGGATGGGGATCAACATCGAGGACACTCTACGGGGAGCCGCAGTACAACGAATTCGAAGCGCCGACGCGCAAGAAATCACGGCGCGGGCTGTGGATCACGCTTGGGGTGGTAGCGGCAGTGCTGCTGGTGACGTGCGCGGGCGTTGGCTATGGGGTCGTGCAGTATACGGCACCGGCTACGGCGGCCGGCCTCTTTTGCGGTAACCTCAAAGTGCAAAACTACGCGGCATCGTATGCGCTGCTCGACAGCACAATGCGCGCCCATGTGTCGCAGGCGCAGTTTGCCGAGGCTAACGCCGACCTGGACCGTGCCGAAGGGGCATTGACCAATTGCAAGGCGGCGACGGGCTCGAATGCCTATGTCTATAGTCTGGGCGGGAGCAGCGCCACAGCCGTGCTGGTCGCGCAGCGGGCCAACGGCGGCAGCTTCCAGGGGGCGGTGCACTTGCGGAACGAGGGCGGCTCGTGGAAGGTCGCGGCGCTCGATCCGGCGCTGCTCGGCGTCGATCTGCAGGCACTGGTGAGTATGGACGCCTATTGCGCGGCGCTGCAGGGCCAGAGCTATGACGCGGCGTATGCGATGTTGGGCAAGGGACAACAGGCCAAGCAGAAAAAGGCGGATTATACGCAGGACGCACAGTGGCGCGACCAGATCGACGGCACGATCAGCGTGTGCCAGGTGACCGGCATTGGTACGGGCAATGACGCGAATACGGCGAATCTCACGGCCAGCGTGACACGCGGCAAATCGGCGGCACGCAAGGGGGCGGTCGCGCTGAGCGTGGAGGACGCGGCGTGGAAGCTTGCCGCGGCTGGACCCGAGGCGCAGGGGAGCGACCTGGGGCCGGCGCGCACGGGTGCGCGGTTTTGCGACGACCTCGCCAAGGCCAACTATGCCGACCTGACGAGCCTGCTGAGCAGCGGCTTCCTGGGTGGGGCGAGTGTGGATACGGTCGCCAGTGTCTTCTCTGGCAGCTACGATGGGATCAAGTGGAACGGCTGCACGCTGGACCTGAGCGCCTATAAAGTGTCGGGGACGAGCGCGTCGTTCAACGTCTCGGTGAAGCTAACCGAGCTTTCCAGCGGGCACACCGCAAACGGCACGTTGCTCCTGACGTTTGTCAAGGAGGGGAGTAGTTGGAAGCTCAACGACTTCAAGGCGCAATGAGGCGAGAGCTGGGAAGATAGCCAGCGAGGCGACGGCGCAGGGAGAGCGCCGGTTGACCCAGTTTTCCAGTGGGGGAAGTGCTGTGTATATCCCTCATCCATTGCTACGTTATACGGAGTGAAAAGCAAAAAGGCTCGCCAACGGAAACAGGGATGCATCGCCTACCGGGCTGCAGAGATGGGCCGTTGTCAATTCGCCTGGCAGAGGCTGTGAAGGAAGAGAGTAGGCGTGGCATGGCAGGTCCTCACGAGACGGATCATTCAGGGCAGACACAGCAACCGGAGTGGGGTGGCACAGGCGGGCACCAGATGGGCGAGCAGCCACCCGTCGAAGATGGCGGGGGCGGGTATACGGGCGGCGGGTACGGGCAGTATGGGCCGCCGGGAACGTATGGAGCGTATGGTGCGTACGGCGGTGGCGGCGGTGGTCAGCCGTCGGGCTGGGGATATGCCGAGCAGCCCAGCGGGAGTGGGGCGGGCTGGGGGTATGTGCCGGGGTATGTGCCACCATCCGCCACGCCGGGTTCCACGTCGCGGCCACTGCCTGGCTCGCCGGAGCAGGCGCCTCAGGATGCGCAGGGTTGGGCAGGGGGCTATGCGGGTGGCTATTATGGGCCGCCGTCACAATCGCTGCAGCCGTTTCAACCGCCGCAGCCACCATATGGATCGTACGGGCCGGTGAGTCAGTATGGCGGATATGGGCAATATGGGCCGCCGAGCCAGTATGGTGGATATGGTGGGTATGGACAGTACGGGCCACCCTCGGCTTGGGGTCCGCCGGTCGTGATCGAAGAGCAGGTGCGGCAACCCTGGAGCATGCGCCGGAAACTCGCTGTCTTCGGGGGATTAGTGGCGCTGCTGGTGGTGCTGGCGGGCGGTGGGCTGGGGTACACGCAGTACAACGCGCCGACGTCCGCGGCTAATCGCATCTGCAGCGATTTCCAGTCGCAGCGGTATGTGGATATGTATGGGCTCTTCGACACGCAATTGCAGGCACGGATGACGTCGGTGGAGTTCGCGCAGGCGGTGCTCGATCTCGATCGGGCGGAAGGGCAGACGGCAAAGTGCGATGTGGCGGTGCATGCCAACGGCTTCACGGATAGCAGCACCACGGCCACAATCGTACTTACACGGCCCAACGCAAATGGGTTGCAGGGAGCAGCGCGGCTCAAAAACGAGGGTGGGTCGTGGAAGGTGACGGCGCTCGACCAGTCGCTCTTTGGCGTGGATCTGCGGGCGCTCAACAGTCTGGACAGCTATTGCACGGCGCTGATAAGCCAGACGTATGACGCGGCATATGGGATGCTGGACAAGGGGATGCAGGGCACGCAGAAGGTAGCGGACTTCCGGCGGGAGGCTGGATGGCGCGATGAGATCGACGGCAACGCCACCAACTGTCACGCGGCAGCCATCGGCGCGAACAATGACAGCACGGCCAGCATGACGCTGAGTGTGACGCGCAGCAGAGCGGGCGAGCACACGGGCACGATCATGCTTGTGGTGGAAGGGGCGGCGTGGAAGGTTCATACAGTGGCAGATGAGGCGCTGGGAACCGACATCGGCCCAATTCGTACCGCCACGCGCTTCTGTAATGACCTCGCCAGAGGGAATTATGGAGATCTCGCCAATCTGATTCTCGGTCTGATACCGGCTGGAGCGGATATCGCCTCTCTGTTCAATGGCGACACTAATGGCATCAAATGGACTGGTTGCACACTCGATCTCAGCACATACAAGGTATCTGGGGCTGGCTCCTCCTTGAACGCCGGTTTTTCCCTTGAGGAGATTTCAAGTGGACGTACCGGAAATATCTCGATTGAACTCATATTCACGAAAGTCGGGCATGATTGGAAACTTTCCAATATGAAAATCGTGAATCCGTGAGATGACAGACAAGGGCCGCTAGCCAGAAAGCTAGCGGCCCTTTTTGCTATAGGCTGCACTGCAATATGCGTTATTTACCCGGCGACGCCCATGGGGCCGAGCGGCTCGACGACGCCGGCGAGCGGCCAGCGAGGCGCGCCAACGCGGAAGACGATGCGGGCGATCTCCCAGGTGGGGCGGTCGGCGGAGCCGGGGCGCTTGCGGCCTTTGCTCAGGGGCCAGGTGAGCCAGCGGCTGGGTGTCAGCCCTTTGCCGAGCGGGACCAGCTCGTAGACGCTGCCGGTGCGGAAGCAGGGAACACCGACAGCCCAGACGACCTCGTCGGTGCCGAGCAACTCGAAGCAGGCGCGATGGGTGCCCTTGCCGGTGTCGTCGGGGTCGAAGGCGATGAGGCGTCCGAGGCGGCCGCGTGGGTGGAGCGGGCCGCGCTCCCAGGGTCCACGCAGGCGATGCGCCCAGCCCCAGGTGGGGTCTAGCTCAGGGTGCTCGGGATCTTCCGGCTGGGGCAGCAGCGTCAGCAATAGGGCGAGCTGGCGGCGGGGCAGCGGCACGGTGCTATCGGGCTCGCCGGCTTCCAGATTGGCCATGGCCCAGGCGAGGTCGCTGTGGGTCAGGACGCTATCGCGGCGCTCGACACGGAAGATACCCGCATCGGTCTCGACCTCTACGGCGGAGACAACCTGCGGCAGCGGGCGATTGGCCGGCAGCGTGGTGGCTGTGGCCGAGCCGAGCGAGCCGGATGGGCTTGCCAGGGTGCGCGCACGGCGCGAGCGCGGGGTGGCAGTCGAAGGCTTGAGCGAGCCGGTGGCGGTCGTGGCAGCGGGGTCGCCAGCAGTGAATGGATCGAGCGTGATGGGGCGGATCGAGCGCAGGTGTCCATATGGACGGCTGACGCGGATCGCGCCGGAACGCCCGGCACCCTCAAGTGAGCGCAGACCACCGCCGGATGTCGGCAGGGCAATCAGCCAGACATGCGGATCGGCGGATGGGGCCGCGTAGGGTGTGCCGAACGGGTCAGGATTGGCAAATGGCAGCGCGGGTAGCGCTGTGGCCGACCCGATGCCGTTCATCGTGCTGGTGGCGACGCCGGGCATATGATAGGCGGAGGCCGAGGAGAGCGCGGCGGAGGCGCCGGTGGTCGCGCCCGCGCCGGTGATGAATGTGGCGGGTGGCGATGTCAGGCGCCCGGCATGATGAGCGCGATCGACCGAGAACGCACCAGCGGCAGCCGTGCGTGAGATGCCGCGCCGCGATGCGGTTGTTCGCGTATCTTCGGTAAATGCCCCGTGCATATCTATCCTCCCGTTCGTCATTCGCGAACGTTTGCGCTCGTCATCGCTCTCACGCGCTACCGCGCCCAGTATCGAACGCCACTCCGAAGCCGACAGCATCGCCGTGCCCGTACTAGACGGTAATCGGGCGGAGTTGGCGAGAGATGTGGGTGGATGGCCACCACTCAGTGAAGTGTAACCTAGAACTATCGTTCATGTCAACCGCGCGAACCTTTTCGCTGGCGGCTGGCTGGAAGTCGGCAAAATAGCAATAGCAAGAGGCGAGCCAACATTGTGAAAGACTCAGTTGTTTTGACGACGGAGCGGTCTGTGAAGCCACATAGATAGCCATTCATCGCGGGAATCGTTGTGCAACGAGTCTCACTAGCCCAAATGGGATCGGTTATGGGAAGTGCTACAGCGAGCAGGTTTGGGGGGAGAGCGTCAACCTGGCATCAATTTCGCTTCATCGCCGGCTGGCAGGGCTAGTCCGGGCGGGGGATATTCTTGTGCAGAATTGCTTGGGCGTTGACGGGAGATAGCACCCCCTGCTAGACTGCTCGCGATACGTGAATAGGACACGGCCAGTGTAGAGCGGCCGTGTCGAGGGGGGATTGTAGCGTGAGTGGAGCAGGTGGCACGGCTCAGAAGCCGCAACCGGCAAAGCGCAGGGCTACGCTGCAGCTTACGGTGGTGCTGGCGATTGTGCTGCTGCTGCTGGGCGAGGCGGGGGGAAGCTCGCTCTCGCTGCTGCGCTACGCGTTGCGCGAGCCGACCGCGGATGATATCGCCCAACTCGTCTGTAATGCGTATGAGAAGCAGGATTATGCACTGCTGATCGCCCACGTCGATCCGACGCCGGCACCGCCGGACAATGTGGGGACCTTCGATGCGAACGCCAAGGATCAGCTTCGCACGCAACTCCAGACGCTCGATGCCAGTGCGGGCAAGGTGACGAAATGCACCGAGAAGAGCTTTCGCTTTGGCGACACGAGCGCTGGTACGGAGACGCAGGTGCAGTATGCATTCATCATGACGCGGGCGAACAAACCGGATAAGCCGTTTAACACACTGATGACGCTGGTGCGAGTATCTGGCACGGGCTGGATGGTCTCGCGCAACAGCAACTTCCTCGGCACGCAGGGATGAATTCTAGCCGACGGGTAGGGTGACGTAAAAATATTCGGTCCAGACCTCCTGACTGTCCCAGGGGAAGCGATGCTCGATTGCGCGCTGGTGGCGCCGGAAGTTGCGGTCGCCGAGCAGGGCGGCAAAACCGAGCGGTTCTCTGGTCATGCGATCGTGGTCGGCGCGGAACTGGCGCCAGGAGGGCAGGAGGACTTTGGTGCAGTAGGCTTGTAGCTCGGCGTCGAGGCGGGTATGCACCTTTTCATATTCGACGGGATCGGTGATGAGCGATTCTTCGCGGGTGGCGGCGACGCGGAGCTGCGGGAGCTTGGGGTCGGCGAGGCGCTGGTGATGATGGAGGAAGAGCCGCCAGCCATCGGCACTCGCGACCAGACCGAGCGGATCTTGCTCGGCGGCGGCCTCGCGGAAGGCAGGGGCGTTGACGTTGAGCAGGGCGCGCTGGAGGGTGGCCCACGCCTGCACGTCTTCGACGGCGCGGGAGGAGCTGCGGGCGGCGACGAAGGCACGGTAGAGCAGGTAGATGTCCTGGTTGCCGTCGCGCTCGCGCACCTGATCGATGCGGGCGAGGGTTTTGCGGCTGTGCGCCTTGATGCGGGCGAGGGCGTCCTGGGCGAAGACGATATGCTTGGTGGTGGAGAGGCCGGGGGAGATGCAGTTTGCGTCGCCATCCCAATAGTGGGTAGTGAGATCGTCCCATTGCACGTCGCGGCCCCGCTCGACGACATCGTAACCTTGATATGCCAGCTCGCGGGCGGCGACGAGACATGCGAGCATGTCTACCGAGCCTTCGCCGACGTTTTCGAGGGTCAGATCGAGGCGCAACACACGCTTGCCGGGCTCGGGTGCGGGCGAGGGTTGGCCGGTCGTGCTTAGCTTGCCACTGGCACTTGCGCTCGCGAGCCGGGGGATTGGGTGGCCGTTGCCACCGGGATGGCTGGTATGGGGCGATGTGTCGTGTGCCGCGCGGGTGATGCTGTAGTCGGCGGAGATGTTGAGGTTGGATTCGGCGTCGAGGCGGCGGCGGGTCTGCTGCTCGTAGATGCGCAGCTCGCGCTGGAGGTTGACGACCTGGCGCAATGCCAGCGGCACGCCGAGGACGGCGATCAGGCCGGTGAGGATACCGGCGAAGGCCTGGCCGACCGTGGCGAGCGTTTTCAAGTCGGGGAGGGTGACCGCCAGCACGAGATGGGCAGGCGCCGCTCCAAGAGACAGTCCAACTCGCGATGCCACAAATGCGAGATCCAGCATGAGTCTCCCCTGTTGTATGATGATATATGAAGCATGGCTTGTTTGGCGGCATTGTGCCTGAATGTCGTGCAGGCGTCAAGAGGGTAGCGAGTTTTACTTTTCGATGGGGAGCCAGCAGTAGTCGTGGGGTGGGTTGACGCCGAGGATGGAGAAGGGGATCTCGGGGCGATGGCGCCGCAGCAGGTAGCGGATGGCGGCGGTGTTGCGGGCGTAGAAGCGGCGGGCGACTTGGAGGGCGGTCGCCAGGGAGCGGAAACGCACGGCCATATCGGGGCGCGCGGGCAGAGCGACGTAGTGGAAGCCATGTTCGGCGAGCCAGGCGTAGTCTTGCGGCCGGGGCCAAATGAGGACGATCTTACCGCCGGTACGAGTGACGCGACGCAACTCGGCAAGGCCGGGCTCGCCTCCCTGATCGGGGCCGGCGGTGAAGGCGGAGCAGGAGAGGGCCAGATCGACGCTGTCGTCCTCCAAGGGGAGGTGATCGAAGCGGCCACGGATGGGGATGATCTGGCGACGGGCAGGGTGTGAGGCGCATTTGCTCTTGAGGATGCGCAGCAGGCCGGGCGATGGCTCGACGGCATAGACGCGACGGGCGCCAGCGCGCAGGCAGGCAAAGGTGGCACGTCCGCTGCCAGCGCCTGCGTCGAGCACATCTTTGCCGCGGATGTCGGGGGTAAGGCGGCGGAAGATGCCCGGGTGGATGCGCTCGCCTTCGATGAGGGCGTCGTAGAGATTGGGCGTTTTCCAGTAGGTCAGCTCCCAGAAGAGGTTGTCGAGGAGCTGGCGGCGCGCGTGGTTGGCCTGGGTGGCGGATATGGGCTGTGTGAGGAGTTGGGTAAACGAGCGGCGCTGATGTGTGGGCAGGGCCGCGCGGATGCGCTGTATCACGGCAGGAGGCGCGCCATGCAGAGCGGCGGCGAAGCAGTCGAGCGTGAGTCCGTGGGCGTTGCAGGCGAGCATGTCGCGGAGCGCGGCGTGGTCGAAGACGAGCAGGTCTGTGATCTCGAAGGGGTTCTCGAAGAGCGGCTGTGCTTCGCAGGCCTGAATGGGGTCGCCCACTGAGTCGGCGCGGCTGAGGGGGTCGGGGGGAGCGTGCAGGACGGCTCGCTCGATGGCATGCATGGCCTGGGCTGCCTGTGGAGCGTCGCCGGGATGGTAGTGGCGGAGCTTGGCGCGGAGCCAGCGTTCGGGCGTCTCGCTGGGCTCGCCGTGTGATGGCGCCTGGTTGTCTGGAGCTGTTCCTGCCATGGAGAGCCATCCTCCTGCTGCACTTCCACCCCATTGCTCACTCTACGCACAGGGGCAAGAGATATGCCAGATCGTGCAACATGGTGACAGTGTGCAGTGCGGACGCATGGCTGAGGATGGAAGAGGGGTGAGCAGGAGGAGAAGAGAAGCATAAAAAAAGAGGCCGGACGGCTCGGGATGAGCTATCCGGCCTGGATGGGCGAACGGCTATTCGTCGTCGGATGGGATGGCAGAGATGCCATCACGCAGCAGGGTGCGCAGGGCATCAGCGCGCCCGCGCAGCCACTCGGGGCGGCGCCCGCCGACGAACTTGCCGCCGCGCACAGTGCTGTAGACGCGGTTTGCCTCGCTGAGCGCCAGCACGAGCTGACGCTCAGTGGGGACGAAGCCTCGCGAGCGTGCCCACGTCAATTCGCGTATGACGCGCGCGTAGCCGTCACGGTAGGCGGCCTCGTCGCCGGTTGAGTCTCCGGGGCCTGCTGCGGAACTGCCATCAAAGCTATTTCGCGCCATGGATCGCCTCCGGCTCTGCCTGTGGGCTGCCCGTGGCAGAGAAGCTAGTGACCGCAGCCGCAGGAGCGCGCCTGACCGCTATCGCCTGCCGTCTTGAAGCTATGGCCACAGCCGCAGGTGGAGACAGCGTTCGGGTTGTTGACGGTGAAACCAGCACCCATCAGGCTATCGACGTAATCGACCTCGCTGCCGGAGATGTAGCCAGCGCTCATCTCGTCGATCAGCACGCGGACGCCGTCGATCTCCATGACGACATCGCCGTCCTGGGACTCATCGAGGGTCATGCCATACTGCATGCCGGAGCAGCCGCCACCGGCAACGAAGACGCGCAGGCCGAGGGTGGAATCGCCCTCCTGCTCCAACAGCTCGCGCACCTTGGATGAGGCAGCGGGCGTCAGATTGAGGATCGCCGTCTGCGTCTCTGTCTTATCGATCATGAGAGATGTGCTCCTTTTTCGTGAGAGCCGCGCCGAGAGGCTCACAACACCCCGGTTGCGCTCACGAGCCGACCAGCGGCCTCGCGGCGTTTCTGGCCTGATACTTCATTGCATGTAGTATTGTACCGCACGGCCCATTGCATGTCCACCCGTTCTGGTGCGTCGCATGCTCAGCTCCCCGATGTGGTGAACT
>DASVOW010000362.1:0-3164 GCA_036383155.1 Ktedonobacterales bacterium | reverse complement strand
GGGACTTCATGCATATGCTCGAGTAAGTACTGCGAGGAGTGCCGCAGCCTGGAGATGGCCTCTCGATCCGGCACTGCCGTCTTCCTCATGGCAACCGCCTGCCCCGCCTGGGCCAAGGCGCAGTATGTCGCAAAGCCCTTTCGATAGATCTCGCCGAGCGCCTGGCGTTGGCGCGGATCTGTCACCAGGATGAAATGCCAGTTCTGATTGTTTGAGCCGGTAGGAGCTTGTATTGCCAGTTCCAGACATTCTCTCAGGATCTCTGGCTCGACCGGACGTTGGATATCAAGCCGCCGACGAATGGAACGCGTGGTGCTAAGAACCTCATCGAGAGTGAGATCAAGCTTCATAGATCAGCGCCTTCACGAGATGACAGCGAACGAGTTGTGTCCTGCCGCTCCTTTGAGAAGGATGGCTACAAGCCAATTTCTACGCCTGTGAACAGGCCCGCCGCAACGGGAGCGCCAAGAATCAGCAATTCGAGTGTGGTTGGCATGGTAGCATCTACTCCTGCCAAGCGGCTCTTTACTATGCGCACCATATCCTCGGTGTTGCACTTACAAGCATACGCTTGGTGGTACTATAGATGTAGAGGAACAAAATGAGACACAGGCCGGTATCAGTGTTGTAGGAAGGGAGTGGGCATTCAGCATGATTTCGACTACACTAGCTGAATTACCTGGCAGAGGGCCATATGAGGCGCTCGGGGTGGTTATCGGCATTGCGGACTTCAGCATGAGACGCGTCCCGCAAGGGTCAAGCGCAGAAGCAGCCGCCCGCCAGCGAATGGAAGCCCAGGCGGAAAGCATGGGGGCCGATGCCATCATCGATGTGCATCTCCAGATAGAAGCGGTCAATCACCCAGCAGGGGATGCAACGCTCGCCATTGCGCTCATTGGAACCGCCATCAAGTTTGCCTACCGCTAGCATGGGCGCCACGCCGTACGTCATCCCAGTATCGCACCGGTCGTGACAACGACAACACCCCAGGATGGGCTGACATAACGCAGCAGTAGCCGCCTCCAGGATTGCTGGCGACGGCTACTGTTGTCTGTGGCTCGCTCGATACCCACCGCACTCTACCGGCCAGAATCCTACCTGGCGGCGATTGCGGCGACTACAAGAACCCTACCACATGCGCACCTATTAGGGCGGTGATTGGCAGAAGTGTGGCCGCTTGGATGCAGGTCCGTTGCATCGGCCACTCTGCCCCGCCCCGTTTCCGCCGTTGGTTGGCGGGCTCGGGTTGGCGAACGCCGGTAGCACGGGCCAGCGCCATCAGAAGCGCCAGTGCCCGCGCCGGCAGCGTTCGCTGTGCGTTCCTCCTCATCAACCTTTCCCCACTTTCCGACACCTTCCGACCGTGACGAGGCTCTGAGGAGGGGCGCCCGACGCATAGCGCGTACGAGCAAGTGTAGGTTATCGCACCGTGAGGGGTCAATCCGACGTTATGTCTAGTTATGTGCGTATTTATGCGTGCCGCTGGATCCCATAGCATCGCTGGGCCACATGGCGGGCGTTGTCAGCAGATCTCTTTTACCTCGAAGTGGCGTTCGCTTAGCCTACTGTGACGGTGGCGGGCTCGGCGACGGCAACGCCTAGAAGCTGGCCCATGTCGGCAAGCACGCGGGCGAGCGCGTCGGTATGCTCGGCGGTGCCGACGGTGAGGCGGACGTGGCGGGCGAGGTCGGGCGTGCGGAAGTAGCGCAGGATGATGCCCGCGGCCTCCATACGCGCGCGGAAGTCGGCGACGGTGAGGCGCTGGTCCGTGATCTCGGCGAGGAGGAAGTTGCCGCGCGAGGGGAAAGCGCGCAGATAGGGCTGCGCGGCCAGCACGCTGTAGAGCCGCTCGCGCTCGATCACCAGCTCGGCGATACGCTCGCGCAGGAGCGGCAGGTCGGCCAGCGTCTCGCGGGCGGCGATGTGGGCGGCGAGATTGACCTCGAACGGAAGCTGGAGCTTGCGCACGTGGGGCACAAGCCACGTGGGGAAGATGCCATAGCCCAGGCGCAGGCCGGCCAGCCCGGCCCACTTGCTAAAGGTGCGCAGGACGACGAGATTCTCGTGGTGGGGCACCATGTTGATCGGGCTCTCGGCCAGCGCGTCATCACCGGCAAACTCAACGTATGCTTCGTCCACCACGACGATGCGGCCCGTCTCCAGCAGCGCCTCAACTTCGGCGCGCGAGACGAGGTTGCCGGTGGGGTTGTTGGGCGAGCAGAGGATGATCAGCTTGGTATCGGCGCGGAGGGCGGCGCGGATCGCGGGAATGTCTAGCGCGTAGCCATCGCGGCGGGGGACGTTGATCATCTCGGCGCCTGCCAGGGTGGTGGCGGTGGTGTAGAGGCTGAAGGTCGGCGGGCACGTCAGCACGCTCTCGCCGGGGCTGAGGAAGACGCTCCATAGCTTCGTGATCAGCTCGTTGCTGCCGTTGCTGAGGATGATGTGGGCGGGATCGACGTTGGCGTAGGCGGCAAGATCGGCGATGAGGGCGTGGCCGTCGGGGTCGGGATAGAGGTTGTATTGCGTAAACTCGCCGAGGGCACGCGCGACTCGTGGCGAGGGCGGATACGGGCTTTCGTTGCTATTGAGCTTGACGAGCCGTTCGACTGGCACGCCGGTGCGGATGCTGAACGCTTCGAGTGATTCCCCAGGGACGTATTCTTCCACACGGGCAATCTCAGGACGAATGAACTGACTCACGTTCACGCACTCCACAGCATACTCCTTCGAACGTCCCGGCGCCCGCACTACGCTGCACTGTTGCTCCAGCGCAGGCGCCCACCGCCGCCAAAGAAAATGAGAGTCCAGGCCACCACCACCGGCCCCACTGATGCCCCATGCCAGACACAAGCTCAGCGGCCAGATGCACAAAACGCGCACCGTAGAGGCGTCGAAGCATCGCTGTATCGTGGCCCATATCAGCGCCAAACGCGCATGACATACCGGGCGCTATTATACGGGCAGATGCGCGCCAAGGTCAACAAACTGCTGGGGCGCATGGTACTTCTACATCAGTTAAAACGCATCAGTGGGGCGTTTCGGGTCAATGAATGGGAGTATGCGAGACGGTGGTAGCACGCTTCTCCTATCAGCACACCGGAGCGCCTCAGATCATCTCGAAGTAGCGGTCGCGCTCCCACTCGGTGACGGCGGCGCGGTAG
>DASVOW010000361.1:0-3374 GCA_036383155.1 Ktedonobacterales bacterium | reverse complement strand
GAGGGGAGATTGCCACCGGCGAGGTCGTAGCCCTGGGAGCTACTGAGGAAGAAGACCGCGCCGCGACGTCCGGTGCTATTCAGGTTGCCATTCTTCGAGCTTCCGGCGAGCACATCGGCGATGGGAACACCATTCACTGCCAGGGGAACGTCCTGCGCGACGGCGGCGACACTCTTGCGGCTGACATCGGGTAGCTGGTTGACCTGCTGAGATACAGCGTCTTTATCGGCCTGATTGCCAGCGAGGATAAAAGAGTTGTAGGTCTGACCGGTGGAGAGGAGAGCGTTGATCTGGTCTTTGATGTTCTGGCCAAGCACGAGGATCAGGCCGATGGCAAAGACGCCGATGTAGAGGGCGACCAATGTGGTGACAGTGCGGGTCTTCTGGCGGCCCACATTACGCAGAGCCATACGGACGTTCGAGCGCGCGGTGCGCGGCAGAAACAGGACTGCCAGGCAGAGCACGGCAAGGGCCAGCACCAGGACGCCGAAGCCAGGCGCGAGATAGGTCACGCCAGCGCCGAGGGCGAGGGCAACCAGCACGAGCAGGGCATACCACCAGCGGAAGGACTCCACCACCGGGAAGCGGCTGATAAGGAAGACGACCAGCGTGAAGAAGGCGCTGAGCAGCAGCAGGAAGAGGCCCGCGCCGCCGACCACCGAAGCGGTGACGATGGGGTTGCGCAGGATGCTGAGCGCCAGGGCAAAGAAGAGCGCGACGAGCAACAGTGAGAGCAGGATGGATACGAACAGGCTCGTGCCGGTGTTACCCTCGGGCAGCTCACGCAGCACGGCAATGGGGCGGATCTGGCTGGCCTGGACGATGGGCAGCAACCCAAAGATCAGCGCTGTGAAGAAGCCTATGACGACACCTGCCGCCACCGTCATGGGATCAATCTGCGCCGGCAGCACGACGAGAAACGCCCGCTCGACGAGATTCTTGACGAGGAAGCCGACGCCGACGCCTGCCGCCGAGCCGACTGCACCGCCGAGCAAGCCGATCAGGCCAGCCTCCAGGCCGAATAAGGCGTAGAGGTCGCGCCGCCGGTAGCCGGCGGTCTTGAGCATGGCAATCTCGGTCTGGCGACGGCGCAGCAACACCTGCATCGTGTTGATGATGCCGACGCCGCCGATCAGCAGGGCGAGGAGTCCGACGACTTGCAGGAAGTAGCGCAGGTTCTGGACGTTCTGCTCGTTGCCCTGGAGAGCTTCTTTGGTGGTGGTGAGAGAGGCGACGGGGAACTGCGCCTGGAGCTGCTTCTCAACGGCGGAGGCATTGGCGTCGGAGTTGCCTGGGACGTTGAGGTAGGCGGCGCGGTAGGTGACGGGCAGGCCGGAACTGCTTGGGATAGCTTGATAGGCGTCGATAGCAATGAGCATCTGCGGGCTCTGGAAATAGCCAGTGTTTTCGATGATGCCGCCGATGGTGGTGTCGATCACGCGGCCGTCGTCAGAGGTGACTCTGACGGTATCGCCGATCGTTGCGTGGAGGCGATCGGCGAGGTCTTTGGTGATCACGACCGTGTCGCCGGTGAGCAGATCGGAGAGAGTGGCGTTGCCTGGTGTATTGAAGAGTGGCGCACCGGCGAGAGGGAAATTGGCGGGGTCTACGGCGCGGAGCGAGTAGTAGGCGGTGCCGCCGGAGAGCGCCGTCTCGACGCGATGGCGCGAGACGAGGGTATAGTTGGTGATGGCGCCTTGCGATTTGAGCTGATTGAAGTAGTCGAGCTGGTCGGGCTGGAGCGGGACGATATCGCTGGTGAGCGCGATATCGCCGCCGTTGGCCTCGCGGACATTGCTGGTGAGGGCGGCGTTGATCATGTTGCCGACGAGCTGCAGGGAGACGATGGCGAGCACGCCGACGGCGACGCAGAAGATAGCCAGCAGGGTGCGCTGCCCACCTCGCGCCAGCGAGCGTGTCGCATAGGACCAGTACATACGAAGCTTCATGATGGATTCTTTCCTGGGCAAGCTCTCTATGTGTATTGCTATCTGGATCTCGACCGGCTTCCACAAGCAGGTATCGCCTGTGAGATGGGTGGCGATGTTGCGGGTGGCAAGAGTGAGCGATGTTGGCTCGCTCTTGCGTTATGCTGATTGATATCGTACCGGGGCCAGTCTAGCGTATTCCAGTATTCTGTGGAGTAGGCTAGAGAGTTGGGAAGGTGAGCGCTGATCAGGACGGTGACCAGGACGCACAGGGGCAATGAGTCCGGTGTTCCTCCTACTGGCATGAAGATTGCTGATTGGTATACGGCAGTGTGAGCCAAGATTTTATAGCGGTTCACAACAAGCAAGGTGTTTTGCTTGCATAGGAGGAGTTTCCAAGATGAAGACCATCCGAGCGTTCATATGGGGCAGCGCAATTGGTGCTGCAGTCGGCTTGTTGTTTGCGCCACAGCGCGGCGATGTCACCCGTGCTCAGTTGCAGGAGCGTATCAACCAGTGGCAGAATCAGGCGCAGTCGCAGATGGGTACCCTGAGTGGCAAGGCGACGAGCGCGATCGAGACGGGTCGCCAGCAGATCAACACCCGCCTGAACCAGGCCCAGAGCGCGACCAATGCCGCCGCTGACAAGGCCCAGCAGCAGGTCAGCTCGGCAAGCAGCCAGTAGGAGTTGGAACGAGACGAAGGATCTTGCGTTCACGAGGATGAACATATTTCCTGCTGTCTTCGTTATGGAGCCCGCCACAGGTGGTGGCGGGCTCTTTTTGTGTGGCAGTGAGCGGGCGGTTGAAACCGCGCCTAAGGGCGCTTCGCGCCACAAAGTCCGCCTACGCGGACTGGGGAGAGGCGAATGGCCCCTTGAGGCTAAGAGCCTACAAACCTTGAGACGTATGGCGAGTGTGGTGGTGGTGGTGGTCATGAGCTGGCCTTGATGTGTTGGGCGACGCGGTAGGCCAGGGCCATCGTAGAGAGCATCGGGTTGACGCCGGATGCGCTGGGGAAGCCGCTGGCGTCGCCGATGTAGAGTCCGCGGACGCCGTGGACCTGTCCGTAGGGGTCGGCAACGGAGGTCTTGGGATCGGCGCCGAGGCGGCAGGTGCCCATCTGGTGGGCGGTGCCGAGGCCGAGCCGGTTGGGGACGACGCCGCGGCGCTCGATCTCGCTCAGGAATACGTTGAGCCTGGCGTCGGAGACGGCGCCGGGCTTGTTGCCTTCACTGGTGAGGGCGACGCGGGGGGTGTTGGTCGTCAGGGCTTCGGTGCCGCCGCCGGCGAAGATGATGCGAGTTACCTCCTGCATGCCGCGGACGAGCATGGCGCGGTCGGTAGCATTGGGCCAGTATTGCACGACGGGATCGCCCTGTTTGTCGAGGATGATGCGGCCTTCGCCGGTGTCGCGGGCGAGAATGATGTAGGTGGCGGCGTGCTT